>NZ_WKFA01000142.1:0-555 GCF_021605325.1 Pseudomonas sp. PA-7-1E | reverse complement strand
CGCTCCCGCCGATTTCGAATTCATTGACGCCACCTTGCTCAAATACGGCGAAGACCACTCGGTGCTGAACATGGCCGAACTCGACGGTTATTTCACCGCCCTGGTTTCCAGCCCGGCCAAGGTGGATGTGGCCGAGTGGTTCCCGGCAATCTGGGGTGGGCAAAACCCTGAATGGGACAACATGGACGAGGCCCAGGCTTTTCTTGAGCTGTGTGTACGCCATATGAATACCCTGGCCGCACAATTGGCCACTGACTCCCAGGCATTCAAAGCCCGTTTCGATGAAACCGAACATCAAGACCAGGCGGTGACCCTTGCCGAGGAATGGTGCTTTGGTTATGTGCGCGGCGTGACAATCGCCAACTGGCCGCCATTGCCCGCTGTACAAGCCGGGCAACTGGAGCGGATTTCCTGCTGCGCCGAACAGGACAATTTCGAACTGCCGGCAGACCTGGATGTAAACGCCCATCAACTGCAGATCAGCGAAATCGAACCGGCTGCACGGGCGCTGCATGACTACTGGTTGAGCCAGCGCTAAGGCAGTAGGAGCGAGCT
>NZ_WKFA01000141.1:0-606 GCF_021605325.1 Pseudomonas sp. PA-7-1E | reverse complement strand
CCGGTTGGGTGGCCGGATGGCCGTGGAATCAGTGGCCGGATGCGCGTGGAATGGGTGGCCGGATCACCGTGGAATCGGTGGTCAGATGCTCATGGAATGGGTGGCCAGATGACCGTGGAATCCGCAGGATTGTGGCCTTCTCTAGTAACTACGCCCTCTACGGTGATTTGAGCCAACGGGTGATGACTGTTATCGACAGCCTGGTCGTAAATTCTACGGCCTACAGCATCGATGAAGCATTTTGTGACCTAGGTGGAATGACTTTGCCATTGGAGCGGTTGGGACGGCAAATACGCTCCAAGGTGCTTCGTTACACGGGCATTCCTGTGGGGGTAGGTATCGCCGGAACCAAGACCCTGGCCAAGCTCGCAAACCATGCAGCAAAGCGTTGGCAACGCCAAACCGGTGGTGTCGTAGACATCACTGACTCAGTTCGCCGGGACAAACTGTTAAAGGTCTGCGACGTAAGCGATGTATGGTGCGGATTCCACGCCATTCGGACACTCAGCCCACGCTGATCCGGACACCTGTTCCACGATCATTCGGACAGGCAGTCGGAGCGCAGCGACGCAGGGGTGGCATTGTTAGTCTGAGGTGCCCGGCGTC
>NZ_WKFA01000140.1:0-625 GCF_021605325.1 Pseudomonas sp. PA-7-1E | reverse complement strand
CAACTACATTTAGTTACACGCAGGGAACGCCGTGTCCAAGAATGAAAAGCTGCTCGCCAAACTGCTCAATGAGCACATGGCATTTACCTGGTCTGAGCTCGTCACGTTATTACGCCGATTGGGATACACACAGATTGAAGGGGCCGGAAGCCGGGTCAAGTTCGACATGGGCGACCCCAGTGCAATGATCACCCTGCACAAGCCTCACCCCGGCAACGAACTGAAACACTACATTCGGCGCCAGATCATCGAACAATTGAAATCAGGAGAACTGATTCAGTGAACAACCAACTGAAACACAAAGGCTACATCGGCTCCATCGAAGCCAGCCTCGAGGACAACTGCCTGTTTGGTAAAATCCTGTTCATCAAGGCATTGGTGAGCTATGAAGGCAAAACTGTGGCTGAACTGGACGCAGCCTTCCGTGGCGCGGTGGATGATTATCTCGCTACCTGCCAGAGCCTGGGGCACACGCCGGAGAAACCGTGCAAAGGTTCATTCAACGTACGCGTCGGGCATGACTTGCATTTGGCCGCTGCCCTGGCGGCAAACCGTAAGAAAGTGACATTGAATGATCTCACGCGTCAGGCGCTGAACGAATTTCTGCAGCATCACTACCCAGAGC
>NZ_WKFA01000014.1:0-139146 GCF_021605325.1 Pseudomonas sp. PA-7-1E | reverse complement strand
GAGGTGCTCGCGGCGGCTAAAAACACAGAAATAAGCGGGTGATCTGAGCGTTTTTGATCGATTTGCCGCTTTTAAAATCGGCAGGGGCTGAAGTCAGCCAGAAATACACAACTACTTCAGACCATCCCTAACAAATCGACTTCAGCGTGATAAATCACCAGTTCATTCTTAGCGACATCGACGCCTACGATTGGCTTTGAGACAAAAACTGGCATTGCCATGGGGCTTCCTCCGGGCTAAGGTTTTGAGCACTTGAAGGGCTCACCCAGAGGCGCAGGCTTGTTCCTATCGTCGGTCATAGCCAGATGCATTCTTTATCGGCGCTTGGGTGAAAGGAGGAGGGGCGAAATCTCCCACGGTCTGTACTGCGTCAACAGTCAGAATCGGGCTTTGTCCCTTCTCCTCCCTTCAAGTCCTAGCATACAAGCGGGCTTGCTCGCGAATGCGCAGCGTCAGTCGACGTATTCATCAACTGACCCACTGCATTCGCGAGCAAGCCCGCTCCCATATTTTTATCCTCACCCGGCTTAAAGACCTTTAGTGGTTTTGCTTGATTGCCCCTGCACCCCCACCGGCACATCGCCCTTGAGCGTAACCCGGCGCACGATGCGCTCCTGGGTGCCGTAGTCGTCCACCGCGTAATGCTGGGTGGCGCGGTTATCCCAGATCGCCACGTCACCGGTGTTCCAGCGCCAGCGCACGGTGTTTTCCAGGCGGGTGACATGGCCTTGCAGCAGGTTGAACAACTGCGCCGACTCTGCCTGGGAGTAGCCTTTCAGGCGTTTGACGAAGTGCCCCAACAGCAGGGTTTTCTCACCGCTGACCGGATGCACGCGCACCACCGGGTGTTCGGTTTCATACACCGTGGAAGTGAATACTTTGCGGTATTCCTCCAGCTTCTCCACCGCCACATCCGGCTTGCGTGCGGCGTAGTCGTATTCGTTGCTGTGCACCGCCCACAGGTGATCAGCCAGTGCGCGCAGTTCCACACTGAGGTCGTTGTAGGCAGCGGCTGTGTTGGCCCATACGGTGTCGCCGCCGGACACAGGCGCCAGCACCGAACGCAGGATCGAGGCCTTAGGGTAGGCATCGACGAACGTCACGTCGGTGTGCCAGGAATTGGCGCGCTGGCCACGGGTGCCATCCAACTCCATCAGGAACCGCGTGCCGTCTCGTACCGGTACGGTGGGGTGGGCGATCGGCTCGCCGAGCAGGTGAGCAAAGGCTTCCTGGCTCTGGTCATCGAGATGGGTCTGTTCGCGGAAGAAGATCACCTTGTACTGCACCAGCGCCTGCTGGATGGCCTCGACGGTGGCGACATCCAGCTCACCGGACAATTTGATGCCACGGATTTCGGCGCCGATCCGCCCGGCTACCGGGTGAATATCAAGTGGTTGGGCGATGGGTTGAACGGCTAATGCGGCGTTGCTCATTGTGATGACCCTCATGTGCCTGCGAAACGGTGGGGGGACGCTTCCAGCAACGCTCTATCCATATGCAATTTAGGTCTAGCAAATGAATGAATGCTTCGTTGACGGAATAAGAGCTTGCATTTAAAACCTGAGCTTGCTCGGTCGCAAATGCCTTCGACCTATTTTTAAAATGCCGGGAAAGCATATGGATCTTCGCCAACTGCGCTACTTCATCGCCCTCAACGAACACCGCAGTTTCGTGCGCGCCGCGGACGCCATGGGCATCACCCAACCAGCGTTCAGCCGCAGCATCCAGGGGCTGGAACAGGAGTTTGGTTGCGTGCTGGTAGACCGTGGCCACAAGGACTTGCGCCCCACGCCGGAAGGCCAGGTGGTGTTGCAGCACGCCCTGAGCCTGGTGCATGGCGCAGCGCTGCTGAGCAGTGAAGTGACGCGCATGACCAAGCTCGACGCCGGCGACCTGCGCTTCGGCTGCGGCCCGGCGCCAGCCGTGAAACTGGTGCCGGATGCGGTGGCGCGGTTTATCAACGCCCACCCGAAAATCCGCACCACGTTTCAGGTGGATAACTGGGAAACCCTCAGCCGCCGCCTGAGCCGTGAAGAGATCGAATTCTTTATCGCCGACATCCGCCAGTTCGAAGCCGACCCGAATTTCCAGACCCGCGCACTCACCCCCAAACGCGGGGTGTTTTTCTGCCGCCCCGGCCACCCCTTGCTCGCCAAGGACAGCCTGTCCACCAACGATATGTTCGACTACCCGCTGGCGGCGCCGCTGATCTCCCAAGGCATTCGCAAACTGCTGGCGAACCTGAGTGGGCGTATGGATTTCTCCCCGAGTATCCAGACCGAGCACTTCCCGGCACTGGTGAGCATCGTGCTGCAAACCAATGCCATCGGTGTCGGTACTGAAGAGGCCTTTGCCGAGGACATTGCCAAGGGGGCCTTGGTGCTGCTGCACTGGCGTAACTTGCCGCAGCACATGGATACCCTGAGCGCACGCTGCGGGATCGTCAGCCGCACGGGGTCGCGGTTGTCGCCGGCGGCGAAGGCGATGATCGAGATGTTGGTGGAGGTGGATAGTCAGCAGGTCAGTGTGGCGGTTTGAAGGGCCTCATCGCAGGCAAGCCAGCTCCCACATTTGAGCGTTGAACACATTCAAGTGTGGGAGCTGGCTTGCCTGCGATAGCGATAGCCCAGGCACCGACAAGCTCAGAGCCCCGCCGCCACCAACCCAGGCGCCACCCAATCACTCACCTGAAACGACTTGCGAATCAACTTCTCCCTGGACGCCAGGTCCACCGCATCCTGCAATTTGCCCAGGAACACCGGGTCCAGGGTCGAGGGGAAAACTTCGCTGAGTTTCTGGTCTTTCAAATCATTGGTGAGGATCACCGGCGGATAACTGGCCAGCCCTGACACCAGTGCGATGTACGCCTGTTTGTTGTTGTCATCGGTCAACCACTGCACCGCTTGCTGCTGGGCCTTGAGCAGCTTGGCCACCGCATCGGGATGTTCATCGACAAACTTGGCGCTGCCCACCAGCACGGCCTGGATGCTGCCGGCATCGCCCAGGTCTTTGGTGGTCAGCGGTATCTCTGCCAAACCTTTGGCCTGCAACGCCGTCAGGGTGGAACCGCCCCAGGTGGCGTCAATCTGCTTGGCCGCCAGGGCGGCAGCGGCCGCGTTGAAGTCCAGGTTGATCACCTTAAGGTCCTTCTCGCTCAAGCCCTGACTGGCCAATGCGCTGTCGAACGACAACTGGCTGGCCGTGCCACGGAACACCGCCACGCGCTTGCCCTTGAGGTCTTGCAGGGTCTTGATGCCGGAGCCCGGCACCACGCCGAGGTAGTGTTTCACTCCCCGTGCAGAGGCGCTGAGCAGCCGCGTGTCCAGGCCATTGGAGCGGCCGATGATCGCTGCCAGGTCGCCCAGATAGGCCAGGTCCACCTGGCCGTTGGCGAACGCTTCATTGATCACCGGGCCGGCGCCCTTGAAGTAATTCCATTGGATCTTGATGCCTTGGTCGGCAAAGGCTTTTTCAAAGATCTGCTGTTCACGCAACACGTCGGTGATGCCACCGCCGCTGTGCTGGCTGCCGGCACTGAGGTCGGGCACCGCGATGCGGATTTCCTTGAGGTCGGCGGCATGCACCAACCCGGCCAGGGCGGTGCCGGCGAACAGGCTGATCAGACGTTTAAAGGGCAGTTTCATAAGCGCAGCTCCTGGTGGGCGACGGTCGCCTGGGGAGCAAAAAGTAGTCACAGACTGAACAAAACTTTAAATACTATAAATTCACAATTTAATAGCTTTTAGAAATATGCAAGCTAACCCGCAGCCTCCAGAGGCCTATGCATAAACAGCATCGAAAATATTCTTCGAATGCATTGGATGCGTGGCGGCGTGAGGCTTTAAATGACTTTTCTTATCTCACAATCATCTTGATCACGCTTTTGTAAGATCGAAATCACATAACGCATTCGGAGGTCTTCCATGGCCCGGATTTCACTTCTGAGCCTGCCGCTGGCGGCCCCGCCCAAAGGCATCGCGCCGCGCTGGCCGCAGCTGGGCCAGCGTTTATTGCCGTGGCTGCTGCCGCTCACGCTGTTTGCCTTATGGTGGCTGGCCAGCCGCAATCATTGGATGAGCGAGCAGATTCTGCCCACTCCCGCCCTGGTGTGGAGCAGCGCGGTGGAGTTGGCCGGCGGCGAGTTATGGAGCCATCTGGCCATCAGCTTGCAGCGCTTGTTCTGGGGCCTGCTGGCCGGTGTCAGTGCCGGCGCGATACTGGGCGCGTTCCTGGGTTTCAGTGAGCGCGCCGAGCGCTTGGTGTTCCCGACGTTCAGCGCGCTGGCGCAAGTGCCGACCCTCGCCTGGATCCCGCTGTTCATGGTGTTTTTCGGCATTGGCGAAACCCTCAAGCTGGTGGTGCTGGTCAAGGCCATCGTGGTGCCCGTGACCCTGCATACCCTGGTAGGCGTTCGCGACGCCCAGCCCAACCTGCGCGAAGCCGCCCGTGTACTGCGCCTGCCTGGCCACTTGCTGATCCGCCGTCTGGTCCTGCCCGCCGCACTGCCTGCGTTCATGGCCGGTGTACGCCTGGCCCTGGCGGCGGGCTGGACCTCCCTGCTGGCCGTGGAGCTGCTGGCCTCCAGCGAAGGCATCGGTTACCTGATGGTGTGGGCGCGCCAGTTGTTCATGCTCGATATCGTCTTCGTGTGCATCGTGGTCATTGGCGTGCTGGGTGTGGTGATGGACCGCGGCATCGGCTGGCTGGACCGCAAGTGGGTGCACTGGCCCCATCCGGCCACTGCGCAGATTCGACGCGGGCCACGCTACGAAGGCTGGCAGCGCTTGCAACCCTGGCTGTTGCCGCTGCTGCTATTGACGTTATGGCAAGTAGCGACTCAGCAGGATTGGGTCGATCCAAACATTCTGGTCAGCCCCTGGGCGGTGCTGCAAACCAGCGTGGCGGGCGTGCTGGATGGCAGCCTGACTACGGCGCTGGGCAAAAGCCTTGGCCGGGCCCTGGGCGGGTTGCTGCTGGGCGGTAGCCTGGGCTTTGCCATGGGCCTGTGGTTGGGGCTGTCGCGGCGCAGTGAGCGGCTACTTGGCCCCACTTTGTCCGCCCTGCGCCAGATCGCGATTTTCGCCTGGGTGCCGCTGCTCACCGCCTGGTTCGGCCTGGGTGAACTGGCCAAGTGGGTGTTTATCGCCCTCGCCGCCTTCTTCCCGTTGTTTATTGCCACCCAGCGCAGCGTGCTCAACTTGTCGCCCCAGCTGCGCGAAGCCGCGCAGGTGCTGCGCCTGAACCTCTGGCAACGCTTGCGCCGCCTGGTACTGCCGGGCGCCGCGTCGGGGATTTTCGCCGGCCTGCGCCTGAGCCTGATCTACGCCTGGATGGGCACCCTCGGCGCCGAATATTTCATGCCCTCAGATGGCGGCATCGGCAGCCTGATGATCGGCGCCCAACAGTTGCTGCGCATGGATTTGATCATGAGCGGCATGCTGCTGGTCGGCCTCACCGGCGCCGCTCTGAACCTGATCGGCCAACGCATCGAAACCCGTGCCACCCGCTGGAGACACGCATGAACGCACCGATTGTCAGCTTCAACCACGTGGGTAAGTCCTTCGACGTCGATGGCTTCGAACTGGAAGCCATCCGTGAATTCAACCTGGAGGTGGCCGAAGGGGAATTTGTTGCGATTGTCGGCTCCAGTGGATGCGGGAAATCCACACTGCTGCGCTTGCTGGTGGGCTTGGATACGCAGTTTCGCGGCGAGATCCAGGTCGATGGCAAAGCCGTCAGCGGGATCGGCGGCGAACGCGGCATTGTGTTCCAGGAGCACCGCCTGTTCCCGTGGCTGACCGTGGCGCAAAACATCGGCCTGGGCCTGGTCAACGAGCCCCTGAACGAGGCCGAGCGCAACCGTCGCATCAGCGACTTTATCGAACTGGTGGGCCTCACCGACTTCACTCGCGCCTACCCCCACCAACTCTCCGGCGGCATGGCGCAACGGGTGGCGATTGCCCGCGGCCTGGTGGCCAGCCCGCGCATCCTGTTGCTGGACGAACCCTTCGGCGCCCTGGATGCACTGACGCGCCAGCAGATGCAGGACGAACTGCTGGCGATTCGTGCCCGCGCCAGGATCACCACGGTACTGGTGACCCACGATGTGGAAGAGGCGATTTTCCTCGCCGATCGCGTGGTGGTGATGGAGCCGCGTCCGGGGCGAATCAAGCAGGTCGTCGAGATCGCCCTGCCTCATCCGCGCCAGCGCAGCAGTTTTGAATTCCACCAGCTACGCGAAGAGCTGTTGCACGAATTAACCAGCGACGACCATTACCAACCGCCGGTGCGCGAACAGATCCGCGACCTGCCATTGGCGTTCATTGCTTGCTGAGAGAGAGCTCAGTGCGCGGGTGTTCCTGGGGCTCCAGGCGATTGGCTCGCGCAAACGTGCCCAAATCATTGAAGCGCACCCCCATCTCGGCCATGACCTTGTGCGCCACCTTGGCGGTCATCTGGCGGATGTAGAACGGTTCTTTCACCACAAAGTGATGGATGCCGTGGGTGCTGCCGAAGTTGAAGCAGAACGCCTGCAACGGCCACAGCCACCAAGGGTTCAGCACTTGGGTTTGCTGCATCACATTGCCCAGTTCCACATCGCCGTAGTAGTGCATGTTGGAGCTGACAAAGTGCAGGCAGAAGGTGCGCAACACGTTCGGGCCGATGATCACCACCGCAGCGATATCGATCACCTGCATCACCTGCAAGGTACCGGCTGACCACTGAATGGGCGCGCCCATCAAACTGGCAATCCCATTGGCGGCATGAAAGCCCAGGAAGACGTACCACGCGCCCCAATGCAGCAAGGCCAGCGGTGCGTACACCAGCAGCACGCGCTTGAGGATGCTGAACCTGTGCGGCCAGGTCTTGGCGCGCAACAGGCGGATCAAGGCCGACATCATGTTGTCCCCCACCATCAGCAACCGTGCGATGCCCCAGGGTTCGCCATTGGTGATCGCGCGCTCTTCCATGTCGGCTTCGGTGCCCGAGACCTTGTGATGGTTGAGGTGCAGATGCCTGCGTATCCACGGGTTGATGGTGCTCGGGCGCGCCAGCCACACCAGGCCCATCATCAAATTGTGGGGCACGCGTTGCTTGCGAAAGTACATGCTGTGGATCAGGTCGTGTTCCAACTCATGAGTGAGCGAGGCGAGGAAGGCATTGAGCAGCAGACACACCCACCAGGCCATATGACCGCTGATATAGAGCGCTGCCGAGCCGAACATGCCCAGCAGGGCAAAGGCCAGGATGCCTGCGCCCAGCGCGTCCTGATGCAACAACCAGGGGTGCCGCTGGCGCAAGCGCACGCCTTCGGCCATCACCACCTCGCGGATATGCGCCGAACGCTGTTGTGCGTTCAACGGCTGGGGGCTTGCAGAAGTACCGTCCATGCTTCCATTCTCTTGTGAAGTGATGCCTGCATCCTGCACTTAACCCTAGCGCAGGGCGCTAGCCGCGCACGCCAATCTGTTGACCACAAGCGCCAATTGCCATGACCGAACCCACTTCCCTCGCCAGCTGGACCCGTGCCCTGCGCAAGCAGCTCGACGCCCTGGGCCTCGACAGCGCCGCGCTGTGCGCCGAGGCCGGGCTCGACCCGCAGCAGATGGACGACCCCAACGCCCGCTACCGGTTGTCGGCCACCACGCGCCTATGGGCGCTGGCGGTACAGGCCAGTGGCGACCCGGCGATTGGGCTGCGGGTGTCGCGGTTTGTCAGCCCCACCACCTTTCATGCGCTGGGTTACGCATTGGTGGCCAGCGGCAGCTTGCGCGAGGTGTTTGAGCGCATCGTGCGCTATCACCAGGTGGTCAGTGATGCCCTGGACCTGGAGCTGAGCCGCCACGGCGACGTCTACCGTTTTCGCCTGCTCCAACCCCCAGGCAGCCCTGCGCCCGCGCCAGAAGCGATTGATGCCTTTGCGGCGATCTACGTGCGCACGTGTCGCAACCGCCTGGGTCGCGACTATGCGCCGTTGGCCGTTTACCTGCGGCGCCCGGAACCCGCCGACCCCGAGCCGTGGCACAGGGTATTTCGCGCACCGGTATGGTTTGCCGCCGACGAAGACCGCCTGGAATTCGCCGCCAGCGACTTCGACAGCCATCTGGACGACGCCAACCCGGAGCTGGCCGAACACAACGAAACCGTGCTCAAGCGCACCCTCGCCCAACTGCAACCGCTGACCTGGGAACGCAAGGTGCGCGCCGCCATCGAGGCGCAATTGCCAGACGGCGAGCCAAGCGCCGAACACATTGCTCAAGCGCTGCATTTGAGCCTGCGCAGCTTGCAGCGGCATCTGGCCGATGAAGGGTGTCGGTTTGACGCCCTGCTCAATGAGTGCCGGCAAAATCTGGCGTTATTGCACCTGCGCGACCCGCAGTGCTCATTGGCCGAGATCAGCCATTTGCTGGGGTTTGCCGATACCAGCAGTTTCAATCGTGCGTTCAAGCGCTGGACGGGGATGACGCCGGGGCAGTTTCGCGACGGATTGCAGTAGGAAGGGCCTCATCGCAGGCAAACCAGCTCCCACAGGGGAATGGGGTTCACATCATGTGGGAGCTGGCTTGCCTGCGATGAGGCCAGTACAAACACCACAAATCCCTGAGTTTGATTACAAACCTGTCATCCAATTGTGCGGCTTTTGTCCGCGTCCGCTGGTTACCGTGACGGCCTGCTTTCTGGAGCCCTCACTATGTACCGCACTGCCTTGTTCCTGAGCCTCGCCGTGGCCACCGTCGCCCAGGCGGCGCCACAATTACCACGCCATGCCGAGCTGGATCTGCACACCGCTCGCCAACTGGCCGACGCCAGCCTGGCCCACTGCACCGCTGCGCTGACCGTACTCGACCGCGGTGGCAACCTGTTGCTGGGCCTGCGCGCTGACGGTGTCGGCCCGCACAACAGCCTCGCCAGCCAACGCAAGGCGTACACGGCGCTGTCGACAAAAACCCCGACCCGGCTGTTTGCCGAACGGGCGCGTAATAACCCTGAAGCCGCCAACCTCAACAGCTTGCCCGAGCTGCTGTTGCTCGGCGGGGGCGTGCCGCTGTTTGCCGACGCCGAACTGGTCGGTGCCCTAGGCATCGCCGGTGCCGGTGGCGCCGCGCAGGATGAAGCCTGCGCCGTACAGGCCGCCGAGCAACTGGGCTTGAAAATCACCCCTTGATTCCACTTCCCTCAAAAGGACTTCGCGATGAAAACCTTGAGCATGACCCTCGCCGCACTGAGCCTGAGCGGCCTGTGCAACCTGGCCCTGGCCGACGGCAACCCCCTGAGCGTGCACGTACTCAACCTGGAAAACGGCCTGCCAAGCGCCGGGATCAATGTCACCCTTGAACAGCATGTGGGCGATAAATGGCAGTCGCTGTCTGAAGGTGTGACCAACCAGCAAGGCCGCATCGCCGAGCTGTTCCCGGCCAACCGCAGCATGCAGCCGGGCGAGTACCGCGTGGTGTTCAAGACCGGCGATTACTACAAGAAGGCTAACCGCGAGACGTTTTTCCCTGAGGTACCGGTGATATTCCAGGTCAAGCAGGCCGACCAGCACTACCACATCCCGCTGTTGCTCAGCCCTTACGGCTTCTCTACCTATCGCGGTTCATAGGCCCGCGGCCAACCGCAGCCCATTGAGGTCGCGTATCTCGATGGCACCGTAACTCAAGCCGATAATGCCCTGTTGCTCCAGCGCCTTGAGCAGACTGTTGATGGTCTGGCGCGACAGGCCCAGCATCGCCGCCAGATCCTCCTGGGGCAGTTGCAGCACGCGGCGCGCCTGATCCACTTCGCCGTAGCCTTGGGCAATCATCAACAACCGATGGGCCAGCCGCTCTGAGGCGGGCATCAGGCTTATCTGTTCGATATTGATCAACGACAGCCGCAGTTTATGGCTCATCAACAGCGCCATCTCCCGCCAGAACAGCGGATGCCGTTCGAGAATGCCGAGCATCGCCGACTGCGGCACCTGCAGCAGCCTGCAAGCACCCGTGGCCAAGGCATCGTGGGTGCGCGGCAAGTTGTCGAACAGGCAGATCTCGCCGAACCAGTAGGGCGTTTCCACCAGGCTCAACACCGCTTCCTTGCCCTGAGCACTGACCGCACTGATGCGCACCGTGCCTTCCAGCACCGCATACACGCCGCACGGCGGGTCACCGCGCTTGAACAGGTACTGCCCCGCCGTCAGCACACGCAACCGCGCCGCCCCCAGCAGGCTACGCTGCAAGTCTGGCGGCAAATGGCTGAACCAATGACCGCGAGCCAATTGCGCGTGCCATGTCCCTGTGTCCATGCGAACTCCGAAGATTGTCGCCCAGTTGACAGTTAGGCACCGACTGACAGGGCATGATCAAACATCCTACAGGAGGAACAACAATGAAAAGCCTCGTCGACCACCTCAGTCAATACGCCGCGTACCACCGCGACCCACGCAACATCGCCAGCCACTTCATCGGTATTCCGTTGATTGTGGTGGCCGTAGCCGTGCTGCTGTCGCGCCCCGAATGGTCGGTGGGCGGGCTGTGGCTATCACCTGCGGTGCTGTTGGCGCTGTTTTCGGCGTGGTTTTATCTGCGCCTGGAACTGGCCCTGGGCGTGTTGATGACTATGCTGATGGGCTTGTCGGTGTGGGCCGGGCATGTGCTGGCGGCGCAAAGCACGGCGGTGTGGCTGAGCAGCGGCGTGGGGATGTTTGTGGTGGGCTGGGTGATTCAGTTCATCGGGCATTACTACGAAGGCAGGAAGCCTGCGTTTGTGGACGATGTGTCCGGGCTGATCGTGGGGCCGTTGTTTGTGGTGGCGGAGTTGGCGTTTTTGCTGGGGTTGCGGCAGGACCTCAAGCGCCAGATTGAAGAGCGCTCTGGGCCGGTGGCGCGGCGCGGTCTTGATCGGTCCCATGCTCTGCGTGGGAATGCAGGCCAGGACGCTCCGCGTCCAAAAGCGTGACGCAGAGCGTCACCAGAGGCGTTCCCACGCAGAGCGTGGGAACGCCTCTGGTGACGCTCAGGTTTTGGGTTTGAAGAACAGGGTCTCGCCCCGCGCCAGGCCGGTGAGGCTGTCATGGTCTTTCACCACTTCGGCCTCGATCAATTCACTCTGGCCTTCAACCTTCAAGGTCACGCGAGTGGTCGCGCCCAACGGCCGAATATCCCGCACTTGCGCCGCATGGTGATCTTCCAGTTCATGGCGTGACAGCGACACTTCGTGGGGGCGGAACAGCAGGTGCTTGTCTTCGCCCAAATGCAAGCGGTTGGAGTCACCCAGGAAGTGGTACACAAAATCGCTGGCCGGGTTTTCGTAGACGTCGCCCGGTGAACCGATCTGCTCGATCACGCCCTTGTTCATCACCACGATACGGTCGGCGACTTCCATGGCCTCCTCCTGGTCGTGGGTCACGAAGACCGAGGTCAGGTTGATGTCTTCGTGCAGGCGCGCCAGCCAGCGGCGCAGTTCTTTACGCACCTTGGCGTCGAGGGCGCCGAAGGGTTCGTCGAGCAGCAACACCTTGGGCTCCACCGCCAGGGCGCGGGCCAGGGCGATACGCTGGCGCTGGCCACCGGAGAGTTGTTCCGGGTAACGGTCCGACAACCAATCAAGCTGCACCATGTTCAGCAGCTCGTGAACCTTGCTGGCGATCTGGCTTTCGGTGGGGCGTTGGTTTTTCGGCTTCATGCGCAGGCCGAAAGCGACGTTGTCGAACACGGTCATGTGGCGGAACAGCGCGTAGTGCTGGAACACAAAGCCCACGTTGCGATCACGCACATCGTGGCCGGAGACGTCTTCGCCGTGGAACACAATACTGCCGGTATCCGGGGTTTCCAGGCCGGCAATGATGCGCAGCAGCGTGGTCTTGCCGCAGCCGGACGGGCCCAGCAACGCCACCAGCTCGCCACTCTGGATATCCAGGTTGATGCTGTCCAGGGCCTTGAAGGCATTGAAGTTCTTGCTGACATTACGGACTTCGATCGACATGACTTATTCCTCACCCGCGCTGTTGCGCAGGCGGTTGATTCGGTTCTCGCTCCACTGCTTGAGCAGCAGGATGAAGAGCGCCAGGATCAGCAACAGGCTGGCCACCGCAAACGCGGCAACGTGGTTGTATTCGTTGTAGAGAATCTCGACATGCAGCGGCAGCGTGTTGGTGACGCCGCGAATGTGGCCGGACACCACCGACACTGCGCCGAACTCACCCATGGCTCGCGCCGTACACAGCACCACGCCGTAGATCAGACCCCACTTGATGTTCGGCACGGTGACATGCCAGAACATCTGCCAGCCATTGGCGCCCAGCAGGCGTGCGGCTTCTTCTTCCTGGGTGCCCTGCTCCTGCATCAGCGGGATCAGCTCACGGGCCACGAACGGCACGGTGACGAAGATGGTCGCCAGCACGATGCCCGGCAGGGCGAACACGATCTGGATGTCGTGGTCTTGCAGCCACGGCCCGAAGAAGCCCTGGGCGCCGAACATCAACACGTACACCAGGCCTGCGATCACCGGCGACACCGAGAACGGCAGGTCGATCAGCGTGACCAGGATGCTCTTGCCACGGAACGAGTACTTGCTCACGCACCAGGCGGCGCTGACGCCGAACACCAGGTTGAGCGGCACCGAAATCACCACGGCGATCACCGTGAGTTTCAGCGCCGACAGCGCGTCGGGTTCAAGGATTGCGCTGAAGAACGTGCCGAGGCCGTTTTTCAAGCCCTGGGACACCACCACCAGCAACGGCAGCAGCAGGAACAGCGCGAATACCAGCCAGCCAAGGCCGATCAGGATACGTCGCGAGGTCGCGCTGCCACGGCGGGCGGCGTTGGCCGAGGACGCGGCAGAAATAGACGATTGGGACATGTTCCGCGCCTCCTTATGGACGTTCGATGCGCCGCTGCAACAGGTTGATCAGCAGCAGCAAGACGAAGGACACCACCAGCATCAGCACACCAATGGAGGTGGCGCCGCGGTAGTCGTATTGGTCGAGCTTGACCATGATCAGCAATGGCAGGATTTCGGTTTTCATCGGCATATTGCCGGCGATGAAGATCACCGAACCGTACTCACCCACGCCTCGGGCAAAGGCCAGGGCGAAGCCGGTCAGCCAGGCGGGCAGCAATGCCGGCACTAGGATGTAGCGGAACACTTGCAACGGCTTGGCGCCGAGGCAGGCGGCGGCCTCTTCGATTTCCCGGGGGATATCGGCCAGTACCGGCTGCACCGTGCGCACCACGAAGGGCAACGTGACGAAGGTCAGCGCCAGGGTGATACCCAGGGGGGTGTAGGCGATCTTGAAGCCCAGGTCGGTGGCAAACTGGCCGACCAGGCCGTTGGGCGCGTACAGCGCCGTCAGCGCGATACCGGCGACGGCGGTGGGCAGGGCGAACGGCAGGTCGATCATCGCGTCGATGACCTTGCGCCCGGGGAAGGTGTAGCGCACCAGCACCCAGGCCAGCAAAGTGCCAATCACACCGTTGATGAGTGCGGCGTACAGCGCGGTGCTGAAGCTCAGCTTCAAGGCCGCCAGTACACGAGGTGCGGAAATGATGTTCCAGAACTGATCCCAGGTGAGTTGAGCGGCGTGTACAAACATCGCCGCCAGCGGGATGAGCACGATCAGGCTGAGGTACACGACGGTGTAGCCCAGCGTCAGCCCGAAGCCGGGTATGACGGGGGAGATACGACGCGACATAAGAGTCCTTGGTTAGCGGAACGGATATGCGTACGGCCCACTGTGGCGAGGGAGCTTGCTCCCGCTGGGCTGCGAAGCGGCCCCAGAACCAGGCAACCACGATGTACCGTGAGTACCGGTTTTGGGAGTGCTTCGCACTCCAGCGGGAGCAAGCTCCCTCGCCACAACAAGCCCCGCGCAATAGTCGGTGTTGATTATTGCGCCGTGTAGATCTGGTCGAACACACCACCATCATTGAAGAATTTCGGTTGGGCAGTTTTCCAGCCGCCGAAGTCTTTGTCGATAGTCACCAGGTCCAGTTTCGGGAACTGCTGGGCGTATTTGGCGGCGACTTTTTCATCCCGTGGACGGTAGAAGTTCTTCGCCGCAATCTCCTGGCCCGCCGGGCTGTACAGGTGGTTGAGGTACGCCGTGGCGATCTCGGTGTTGCCCTTTTTCTCGGCGTTCTTGTCGACCACGGCCACAGGCGGTTCTGCCAGGATCGACAGGGACGGCACGACGATGTCGAACTTGTCGGCGCCGCCGTCTTCCTTCAAGGCCAGGAACGCCTCGTTTTCCCACGCCAGCAGCACGTCACCCTGGCCGTTGTTGACGAAGGTAATGGTAGAACCGCGTGCGCCGGTGTCCAGTATCGGCACGTGCTTGAACAGCTCTTTGACGTATTCCTGGGCCTTGGCTTCGCTGCCGCCTGCCTTGAGGCCGTAGGCCCAGGCGGCGAGGAAGTTCCAGCGTGCACCGCCGGAGGTTTTCGGGTTGGGCGTGATCACTGAAACGTCTTTCTTGATCAGGTCGCCCCAGTCCTTGATGCCCTTGGGATTGCCCTTGCGCACCAGGAACACAATGGTGGAGGTGTAGGGCGTGCTGGCGTCCGGCAGGCGGGTCTGCCAGTTCTCCGGCAGGGTCTTGCCCAGCTTGGCGACTTCATCAATGTCACCGGCCAGGGCCAGGGTCACTACGTCGGCGCGCAGGCCGTCAATCACTGCGCGTGCTTGCTTGCCCGAGCCACCGTGGGACTGCTGGATCTTCACGTTGTCGCCGGGGTGGGACTGTTTCCAGAAGCTGGTGAACTCAGCGTTGTAATCCTGGTACAGCTCACGGGTGGGGTCGTACGAGACGTTGAGCAACTCGTAGTCCTTGGCAACGGCGGAACCGGCAAACACGGCACTGGCCAATGCGGCCAAGGCATAACGGCGAATCGACGACATAGAAGCTCCTGAAATTCTTGAGTGTTGGCTTTTCTTGTAATTGCGGGTCTATCGCCGTTCTTGCTCAGCTCGGTTTGTTACCGGGGTTCTGCAGACGGAATTTTTCCTTGCGTTCGATCTGTACCACTTGGGCGTTGTGTACGGTGATTTCCACCGCGCCAAACCGCAGATCGCGCAGGGCGCTCTGGATTTCACGCAAAATGGCTGCTTCGTCCTGGCCGTCAACGCTACGTAGAGATGCGCTCATGGTCTCGCTCCTGAAAATGAGTAGTGCCTGGCAGTGGCGGCACTGCTTGCGGCGTGAGGGCGATAGTAGATAAGCGCAGATATTCTTAAAAATACTATTTAAGAATGTTTATATAACCAGAAAGAATTTTCTGATAGGGCATGGGCTTGCAAGGGTTTCGGCAGAAAAAACGCTCACACACAGGCGCCGCAGAACCCCTGTGGGAGCTGGCTTGCCTGCGAAAGCGGTGGTGCAGTTACAGATACAGTGACTGACACGCCGCCTTCGCGGGCAAGCCCGGCTCCCACATTGGCCGAGTCAGTCCTGACGAATCAGAGGGGCTCGGGTCCAGTCGATTTCATCAGCCGGCATCGGCCGTCCAAACCAGTACCCCTGGCCCATGTCGCATTCCTGATCCAGCAGGAACCGCGCCTGTTCCACCTGCTCGATCCCTTCGGCGTGCACCTGCATGCCCATGCTTTTGGCCAGGGCGATCACCACGCGCACAATCGCGGCGTCGTCTTCGTCCCACGGCAAGCCCGCCACAAAGCCCTGGTCGATCTTGAGCTTCTGCACCGGCAGGCGTTTGAGGCGCAACAACGAGGAATAGCCGGTGCCAAAGTCGTCGATCGCCAGACGCAGGCCCAGTTCGCGCAGGCGGTGCAGTTGCTCCAGTGCGACTTCCGGGTCGTCCATCACTGCGCTCTCGGTGACCTCCAGCTCCAGGAAGGCTGGGTCCAGCCCAGTGGCGTGCAGCACTTGGGCCACTTGCTCATACAGCTCGCGCCGGGCAAACAGGCGGCTGGAGACATTGATTGCGATAAAGCTCAGCGGCGCGCCGTCGGCCAGCCACTGGCACATTTGGCGGCAGGCCTGGTCCATCACCCACGCATCGATCTCGGCAATCAACCCGGTGCGCTCGGCGATGGGGATGAACTCGCCCGGGGGTACCAGGCCGCGCTCCGGGTGCTGCCAGCGCACCAGTGCTTCAACGCCGACCAAACGGCTATCATGCAGGTCGTGCACCGGCTGGTAATAGACGCGCAGCTCATGTTGGTCGAGGGCGCGACGCAGCTCGCCAGCGATTTCCACCCGATGCTGGGCGTGGGCGGTCAGTTCTTCGGTGTACAACGCGTAGCCTTCGCGCCCGGCGCTCTTGGCCTTGAACAACGCGGAATCGGCGTTGCGCAGCAGTTGCTCGGCGCTCAGGGCGTCACTGGGGAACAGGCTGATACCGATACTGGCGCTGATAAACAGCTGGTTGCCGTCAAAAATGAACGGATCCTTCATGGCGTTGAGCATGCGCTGCGCCAAGGCCGCCGCTTGCACCACCTGCGGGCAGCTTTCTGCCAGCACGGCAAATTCGTCGCCCCCCAGGCGCGCCAGGGTAACCCCCGGCCCAAACAGGCCGCTCAGGCGTTCGGCCACCAGTTTGAGCAACTGATCGCCAACGTTATGGCCGAGGCTGTCGTTGATGATCTTGAAGTGGTCCAGGTCCATCAACAGCAGAGCGCAGCCACGCTTATGCACCTGCGCGGAAGCCAGGGCCTGCTCGGCGCGATCGGTGAACAGCAGGCGGTTGGGCAGGTCGGTGAGCGGGTCGTGATGGGCCAGGTGCGCCAATTCGTGCTCAGAGTTCTTCATGGCGCTGATGTCCGAAAACACCGCCACGTAGTGGCTGACCTGGCCCTGGTCATCGTGAATCACCCGTATGGTTTGCCACTGGGGGTAAACCTCGCCGCTTTTACGGCGGTTCCAGATTTCGCCGCTCCATTCGCCGGTGCTTTCCAGGGCCTGGAACATTTGCTGGTAGAAATGCGCCGAGTGGCGTCCGGACTTGAACAGGCTTGGCCGTTGGCCCATGACGTCTTCGCACTGGTAGCCGGTGATCTCCATGAAAGCGCGGTTAACGTGCACGATCAGCCCTTGGGTATCGGTGACCAGCACCCCTTCGCGGGTGCAATCGAACACCGCAGCGGCCTGGCGCAGGCGCTCGCGGTTCTCTTTCAGGGGTTGTTGCAACGCATGGGCACGGGCAAAACGCCGGCCTATCCAGTAGATGACCAAGGCGCTGAGGCTGACCCACACATAACCGCGCGCTTGCAGCCAACGTCCCAGCTCCAGGGGTTCATCGATAAAGTTGATTAATAGGTAATGGCTGAGCTGGAGCCAAAGGATGGAAACCAGCAGGTACACCAACCCCGCACGTAGGGCACCTCGGTATGAAAACAGCATATGCTTAGTAATCCTTACTAAATAACCAGAATCGCCCTACAAAGGATCAGGATTATAGAGTAGGAAACACTTTGTAAGTCTTATCTGAAACGGTGACTGGTTTTATCTGCAAAGGAAGTGATAATGCGGGTGCTGTTTTTTTCTTTATCTGAGGGCCATACAGCCTATGTGGTACAACGGTTTTCTTGATCTGTCCGCCTGGCAACTGGTGGCAGTCACGCTGTTGATGACCCACGTGACCATTATTGGGGTCACTGTCTATCTGCACCGTTATTCGGCCCATCGCTCGCTCGAGCTCAATGCCGGCCTTAAACACTTCTTCCGCTTCTGGCTGTGGCTGACCACGGCGCAGAACACCCGCGAATGGACCGCCATTCACCGCAAGCACCACGCCAAGTGCGAAACCGTCGATGACCCGCACAGCCCGGTGATCAAGGGCTTGTCCACCGTGCTGCGCAAAGGTGCCGAGCTGTACCGCGCCGAGGCGGAAAACCCCGAGACCCTGCGTATCTACGGCAAAAACTGCCCGGACGACTGGATCGAACGCAAGCTTTACACGCGCTACCCGCTGCTGGGCGTGGCGCTCATGGGCGTAATCGACCTGCTGCTGTTCGGCACCATCGGTATCACCATCTGGGCGATCCAGATGATGTGGATTCCGTTCTGGGCCGCAGGCGTGATCAATGGCCTGGGGCATGCCGTGGGCTATCGCAACTTCGAATGCCGTGACGCCGCCACCAACCTGGTGCCGTGGGGCATCATCGTCGGCGGCGAAGAGCTGCACAACAACCACCACACTTACCCCAACTCCGCCAAGCTGTCGGTGAAGAAGTGGGAGTTCGACCTGGGTTGGGCCTGGATAAAAGTGTTCAGCTTCCTGCGCCTGGCCAAGGTGCAGCGCGTGGCCCCCATCGCCCACCGCGTCGAAGGCAAGGGCAGCCTGGACATGGACACCGCCATGGCGATCCTCAACAACCGCTTCCAGATCATGGCCCAATACCGCAAGTTGGTGATTGGCCCGCTGGTCAAGCAGGAGCTGGAGAAGGTCGATCATTCGGTGCGCCACCAGTTCCACCGCGCCAAGCGCCTGCTGTCGCGGGAAACCAGCTTGCTGGAAGACCGCCACCACTTGCGCATCCAGAGCATGCTGGAACACAGCCATGCCCTCACGGTGATCTACGAGAAGCGCCTGGCGCTGCAGCAGATCTGGCTCAAGACCAGTTCCAACGGCCACGACATGCTGGCTGCGATCAAGGAATGGGTGCATGAAGCCGAGGCCAGTGGCATCCAATCCCTGCGCGATTTTGCCCACCAGTTGAAGACTTACTCGTTGCGTCCTACAGCGGCGTGAGGGCGCCGTGGGAGGGTTCGCCCTCCCACGCACTGGCTTTTTGGCGCCATTTTCCGGGCACCGTCAATGCATGCTGATCACGGAACTTCACCGCAATTCCCCTCTCTCAAAGAACACTTCGCCATCATGGTGACCCCTTGTAGTGACCGCTTTTGCACCCTGCGGCGCGCCCAGAGAGAGTTGTACCGATGGTTCACGAAAAGCCCAGCCTGCCCGATGTGCCCACCGCAGAGCCGCCGCGCCCGGCCGCGGCGGCGACCCTGTTGGCGCTTATGCATGCTCAAGGTGAAGTCGAGCGGCTGAGTGAGCGTGAGCAACTGCTCAGTTCCCTGCTGGTCAGCGTGAACGCCGTGCTGTGGGCCATCGATTGGGAAACACGCCGCGTGCTGTATGTAAGCCCGGCGTACGAGCGCCTGTTTGGCCGCTCCGCCGGCCTGCTGCTGGCCGACCACCGTGAATGGCGCAACAGCGTCCACCCCGAAGACCTCGACTACGCCGAACACAGCCTGGCCCGTGTGCTGGAACAGGGCGCCGTGGAGGACCGCGAGTACCGCATCATCACCGCTGACGGTCAGATCCGCTGGTTGAGTGACAAGTGCTACATCAACCAGCAGGTGGTGCCCGGTGAAGCGCTGATCGTGGTGGGCATCGCCGAAGACATCACCGAAAAGAAGCAACTTGAGCTGGAACTCCATCGCCTCGCCACCACCGACGTACTGACCCAAAGCAGCAACCGCCGACACTTCTTCGAACTCGCCAACCAGGCCTTCGACAACGCCTGCGTGCAGGGCACCCCGCTGGCGTTCCTGTTGCTGGACATCGATGATTTCAAAGACATCAACGACACCTACGGCCACCTGGAGGGCGACCAGGTGCTGCGGCGCTTCGCGGAAAGCGGTCGCGGGGTATTGCGCCGTGGCGACCTGTTCGGGCGCATTGGCGGCGAAGAATTCGCCGCCGTCCTGCCGGGTTGCCCACCGGAGATGGCCCTGCAGGTGGCCGAGCGGTTGGGCAAGGAAATCCAGGCGTTGGTGTTCAGCTACGAGGGGCATGAATTCAATGTGACCGTCAGCCAGGGCCTGGCCGGCCTGCGCGAAGACGACTCCACCCTCGACAGCTTGTTTGCGCGAGCGGATGCGGCGATGTACGAGGCCAAGCGCCAAGGCAAGAACCGCGTTATAGCCGGTTAACACCGCTTGGCATTTATGCCTTTTTGTAGGAGCGAGCTTGCTCGCGAAAAACTCACAGGCGCCGCGTTTATCCAGGAAGCCCGCGTCATCGTTGACGTTTTTCGCGAGCAAGCTCGCTCCTACATGCGTTCGGTGTGTGTTTCAGGTTTTGCGCACTCGGGTCAGTTCCGACAAGCCGACCTTGAGCAGCCGCGCCGTCTTGCTGCCCGCCAGTTCTTCCAGCCCTTCGTGCTCGGTCAGCCGCGCCATTTGCGCCGCCAGGTTCACCACCAGGGCTTCGCGCGAATACACCCCGCCTTCCAGTGAATAGATCCCTGCGATCAACTGCCGCAACTCCAGCGGCAAGCGCCAACGCGTGCGCAACGCCGAACCGTAGGCAGCGCCAAAAGCGTCGAGGGATTCGCCGATGGCTTCATCATCCAGGGCGCCGCCGCCCTGGCGCCAGTCTTCCAGGCAGCGCAACAAGGCCAGGTCGCCCAAGCGATGCAGGATGCAGGCGCTGTAGCAGCGCTGGTGGTCGAGCTCCAGCATGCGCGCCAGGCGCCGGGCGTAGTCGGCGCTGTCCTGGGACAATTGCCAGTGCCGCTCGGCGTAGGCCACCAGCCCAGGGTCGCCCAACACCACGTTGTGCTTGAGCGCCAGGCCCAGGATGAGGTTCATGCTCTGGCCGGGCACCAACTTATGCAGGGCCTCTGACAGGGTCTGCACTGGCGTGCCGTGGTAGCCGGCGCTGTTGGCGGCGGCGATCAGTACGGCGGTGATTTGCGGGTCGCTGTGCACCTGGTCTTCCAACTGCTTGAGGTCCAGGCCTTCGGGCCCCAGGCTGCGTTGCACGGCGGTTTTCACATCCACACGCAACGGCGCCCCATCGCAGACCTCCCGGCGCCGCTCGAGGAAGGCGGGCAAGGTCATGCCCGGCGCCAGGGGTGGGATTTCGCAGTACACGCTTTCGCCTTCGTTGAGCAGCAGGTCTTGCAAGCGCTGGGTCAGGCTTTCCATGTTCAGCGGGCGGGTCAGGTAGGCGGTGGGCGCCAGGGGCAAGGCTTCGCGCACGCTGGCGCTGTCGTTGCGACTGCTCAGCAAGATAAACGGCAGCGAACGGCGCTTCTGGCGCACGCTGCGCAGCAGACTCAAGCCATCCACGCCCGGCAGCTCCCAATCCGCCAGGATCAGGTCATAGGTTTTTTCGCCCAACAGCGTGGCGGCGTGCTGCCCATCGGCGCACACATCCAGCCGTGCGTCACAGCGCACATTCAACAGCACTTGCTTGAGCAGGTCCCGCGACCAAGGGTCTGCTTCGGCGATTAACACTCGGGGTACAGCGGGTAAATCAACAGCAGTCATCCAGCACGCTCCATCGGCAATGCTTGCACCTTAGACAATGCAGGCGCGTGCGTACAATGAAGCAGGCACAAAAAAACCGCCGAAGCGGTTTTTTTGTACGGGCTGTAACCTGTGGCGAGGGAGCTTGCTCCCGCTGGACTGCGCAGCAGTCCCAAATCAAAGAGCGGGGCCGCTTCGCGCCCCAGCGGGAGCAAGCTCCCTCGCCACAGTGACTAAGGTTGGTCAGAGTTCGGAGAAACACTCTTCGATGATCGCCAGGCCTTTGTCCAACTGCTCGTCCGGCGAGGTCAGGGGCACCAGTACGCGCAATACGTTGCCGTAGGTACCGCAGGACAGCAGGATCAGGCCCTTGTCACGTGCCTTGGCTACCACGGAGGCAACGGCGGCAGCGTTTGGCTTGTGGGTGTCGCCGTCTTCGAACAGCTCGACCGCGATCATCGCGCCCAGGGCACGCACTTCGCCGATCACCGGGTACTTGGCCTGGATGGCCTTGAGACCAGTCACCAGGCGCTCGCCCACGGCCTTGCAGCGGTCCAGCAGGTGCTCTTCTTCGAACACTTCCATCACGGCCAGGGCTGCTGCGCAGGCAATCGGGCTACCGGCATAGGTGCCGCCCAGGCCGCCTGGAGCGATGGCGTCCATGTACTCGGCCTTGCCGCACACACCGGCCAGCGGGAAGCCGCCCGCGATGGATTTGGCGAAGGTGGTCAGGTCGGCGGCAACGCCCATCTGTTCCATGGCGAAGAAGGTACCGGTACGGCCGGCACCGGTTTGCACTTCGTCGGCGATCAACAGGATGCCGTGCTTGTCGCACAGTTCGCGCAGGCGCTTCATGAAGGCTTTCGGCGCGACGTAGAAACCGCCCTCGCCCTGTACCGGCTCGATGATGATGGCGGCGATATCACGCGGCTCGGCGTCGTTCTTGAAGATGCGCTCGATGCTGGCGATGGAGTCGTCGACGCTCACACCGTGCAGTTCGTTGGGGTACAGCGCACGGAACACGCCGCCCGGCATCAAGCCCATGCCGGCCGAGTAAGGCACGACCTTACCGGTGAGGCCCAGGGTCATCATGGTGCGGCCGTGGTAGGCGCCGGTGAAGGCGATCACACCGGCACGGCCGGTGGCGGCGCGGGCGATCTTCACGGCGTTCTCCACCGCTTCGGAACCGGTGGTGACCAGCAGGGTTTTCTTGGCGAAATCACCCGGCACCTTGGCGGCGACTTTTTCGCACACTTCTACGTAGGGCTCGTAGGCCAATACCTGGAAGCAGGTGTGGGTCAGCTTGTTGAGTTGCTCGGTCACGGCCGCGATGATTTTCGGGTGCACGTGGCCGGTGTTCAGCACGGCGATACCGCCGGCGAAGTCGATGAACTCGCGACCTTCAACGTCGGTCACGGTGGCGTTCTTCGCGGAGTCAGCGAAGATCGGGTGAATCTGGCCAACACCGCGCGGTACAGCGGCTTCGCGGCGTTTCATCAGGGATGCGTTGGTCTTGCTCATAAAGTCCTCATTCGCCGCTCATCGGGCGGCGTGGCTCAAGGATAGGTGGCGGGGAGGCAACTACGGCAGCATGCGATGATCGACTGCCACAGCTTTCCCGGCCACTGCGAATAACCATGTGAAACACGCAAAGGGGCAGCGCTCTCGTGCCCTCTGCGTTTACTGCAATCCCGTGCCTTAGATACCCAGGCAGAGGTATTTGATTTCCAGGTAGTCCTCGATCCCGTACTTGGAGCCTTCACGGCCCAGGCCGGAGGCCTTGATGCCGCCGAACGGCGCCACTTCGTTGGAGATCAACCCGGTGTTGACGCCGACCATACCGTATTCCAGGGCCTCGGCCACACGGAACACACGGCCCAGGTCGCGGGCGTAGAAGTAGGAAGCCAGGCCGAACTCGGTGTCGTTGGACATGGCGATCACTTCGGCTTCGTCTTTGAAGCGGAACAGTGGCGCCAGCGGGCCGAAGGTTTCTTCCTTGGCGACGGCGGCGTTTTTCGGCACGTCGACCAGGATGGTCGGTTCGAAGAAGTTGCCTTCCATCACCTTGCCACCGGCCAACAACTTGGCGCCTTTGCTCAGGGCATCAGCGATATGTTCCTGCACCTTGGCCACGGCTTTTTCGTCGATCAGCGGGCCGGTGGTGGTGCCGTCTTCCAGACCGTTACCGATCTTCAATTTGGTCACCGCCACCTTGAGCTTTTCAGCGAAGGCGTCGTACACCGAATCCTGGATGTACAGGCGGTTGGCGCAGACGCAGGTCTGGCCGTTGTTGCGGTACTTGGAGATGATCGCGCCTTCGACGGCCTTATCCAGGTCGGCGTCGTCGAACACGATGAACGGTGCGTTACCGCCCAGCTCCAGGGAGACTTTCTTGATGTCCTTGGCGCATTCGGCCATCAGCTGGCGACCAATTTCGGTCGAGCCGGTGAAGGACAATTTACGCACAATGGGGTTGCTGGTCAGCTCGCCGCCGATGTCGGCAGCACTGCCGGTGACTACGCTGAGCACGCCTTTGGGGATACCGGCGCGGTGCGCCAGCTCAACCAGGGCCAGGGCCGAGAACGGGGTTTGCGAGGCCGGCTTGATCACCATGGTGCAACCGGCAGCCAGAGCCGGGCCGGCTTTGCGGGTGATCATCGCCGCAGGGAAGTTCCACGGGGTGATGGCTGCGGTCACGCCGATGGGCTGCTTGATCACGATCAGGCGCTTGTCGGGCTGGTGGCCGGGGATCACGTCGCCATAGATGCGCTTGGCTTCTTCGGCGAACCACTCGATAAAGGAAGCGGCGTAGACGATTTCGCCCTTGGCCTCGGCCAGCGGCTTGCCTTGTTCGAGGGTCATCAGGCGGCCGAGGTCGTCCTGGTTTTCGATCAGCAGTTCGAACCAGCGGCGCAGCTTGTTGGCGCGCTCCTTGGCGGTGAGTGCACGCCAGGCTGGCAGGGCCTTGTCGGCGGCTTCGATGGCGCGGCGGGTTTCCGCGGCGCCCATCTTCGGCACGGTGCCGAGAATCTCGCCCGTGGCCGGGTTGTTGACCTTGATGGTTTGACCATTGTCCGCATCGACCCAAGCGCCATCAATGAAGGCTTGCTGGCGGAACAACTGGGTGTCTTTAAGCTGCATGTCGGCTTTCCTTAACAGCACCGCGCGCACGCGGAGCGAATTAGAGTTGTTGAAAGGCGCCTTGTGGGCTGCCGTCAGGGAAATCAGCCCCAGCGCGCAGAAGAAATGAAAGAGCGCACGGGAGACAGAGCGTTTGAAATCTCAAACGAATCCTAGGATCAATGGGGGTACAGGGCAATAGGATGTTCGAAAAAAAGAACGAATATGGCGCATCCGGTTCATCTTTCGGATCAAACGCACACACGACAACAGCCCCGGAGCCTGGTGGGCGCCGGGGCTGCTGGGGGCTCTGCAGCTTAAGGTTGGAACGACTTGAGCACGGCCAACAGGCTGGTCAAATTGTCGGCCACGCCGCCCTGGGCGACTTTTTCGGTGGCGGCGGCGCCAGCGGTGGTGTCGACGCTGTAGATCTGCATCACGCCCTGGTTGGTGGCCGCCTGAGCCAGGGTGTTTTGTTGCTGTTGGGCCGAGACCGAGTTCTGGAACAGAATGGCCGTGGCCTGGCCCATGGACTGGTAGATGGTGCTCATGGCCATCGCGGGTGATTCGGCAACCACCTTGACGTTGGTCTGAGTGACGGCATCGGTGATTTGCGGGCTGACTGTACTCATGGTTGAAACTCCTGGGTTGAGAAAGAACAACATCCGTTATTGCTCAGTGCTTAAGGCTGGAACGACTTGAGCACGGTCAACAGGCTGGTGAGGTTATCCGACACGCCGCCCTGGGCGACTTTCTCGGTAGCCGCCGCACCTGCGGTGGTATCGACGCTGTAGATCTGCATCACGCCCTGGTTGGTGGCCGCCTGGGCCAGGGTGTTTTGCTGCTGCTGGGCCGACACGGCGTTCTGGAACAGAATCGCCGTGGCCTGCGCCATGGATTGATAGATAGTGCTCATCGCCATCGCAGGCGATTCGGCCACCACTTTGACGTTGGTCTGGGTGACCGCGTCGGTAATTTGCTCGTTGACTAATGGCATGATCAATTTCCTTATTTAGTACACGGTGCATTCCGTGTTCATCAATGAACGTTGCGGAACAGGCGCTGTGAAACGCAGGGTCAAGGTTTTGCAGTGGGGCCCAGCGCCGCTTCAATCTGGGCGATCAACCCCTGGATCAGTGCCTGCACTTCCTTGCGTTGCGCATCCTGGTCGGGAGCTGCGCCGTCCAACACCTGGCGCAGCGCCGCTTCACGTTGCAGGGCAGCGGTCTTGAGCGCTTGTTCGTTGGCCTTCGATTGCGCAAGCACTTCGGTAGCGCGCTTGAGGGTTTCGTCGACGGTGGCCTGGGGCGTTCCGGCGAAGATCTGCGGGTTGCGCAGCATCGCTTCGAGCCGCTGGCGGTCATCGGCAGACAGGACCGAGGGTGTGGAAGGGGGTGCCATGTCGATCTCCTTGGGTTTTACGTCGCCTGCAAAAGGGCCGCTAAAGCCGCACCTCTCTGCCGTCTTCCCAGAAACCGGCAAAGAAAAAACGCGGCGACGCAGCACAGAACGTCGCGAGCTCTGCCGGTGTCATCGCTGAGGGTTGCCGATTGAAGATGGCCGGCGGTGGCGGAACCAGATTGGCCGCGTTGTAGAGGTTGCCGACCTCATAAGCGTTGGCCGCGAATTGTGAGCAAAAGGAACCGCTGCCTATCGCTATCGACTCATTGATCCGAGCCTGCAGGGTGTCGTTGGCCTTCCAGTTCTTGAATGCAGAAAGCATCGCGTTCCACGCGCTATAACTGCCGTCGATTTCATCGCCGAGCTTGTCGAAATAAAACTGCTTGGCCGCCAGCGCCGCCGCAAACCCCAGCTCAGTGTCACGGCAGGAAAACACCATGGCGGTGCGAGGGGGTTTTTCCAGGCTCACGTCAGTCAACGCCAGGCCAGTGCCGACGCTTTCGATCACCATGGTCTTGCTCACCGCAATTGCCGGGTGGACCACATTCAGATACGTCGTGTCCTGTGAGAACACCTTGGCTTTGACCAACTGACCGGCTTTGATGAAAGCCCGCGTCGTACTGTCATCTTCTTGCTTCACCGAAAAAATAAGATCTCCAACGTCCATGATGTCGCTCCTCACTCAAGAAAAGTTGCTTTCAAGTTGCTGTTGCACCGCCCCAGCAGAACGCCGAAGCGCTGTGCTCGGTTCAGGCCGCTGGCGCGGCCCGGTTGGCCAAGGTGTCGGCGTACTTGGCGATGCTCTGGTCGATCTTGTCGATGGCCACGCTGGCGGCTTCGGCTTCCATCGCACCGGCAGCGGCAGCCACGGCGGCAGCGGCGCCTACCAGCAGGTCGGTGGCCAAGGCGCCCAAGGCGTCTTCGGCAGCGGCCGGCAGGTTGTCCTTGACGATGTTCTCGGTCATTTGCTGGAGCAGCACGGCCTGGGCCGCCAGGGCGATCTTGCTGACCCCATCGAAGTACCCCGCCGCCGCTTGCGCCACCAGCCCGGCCGCCTGGCTGATCATCATGTCGGCCGGCACCGCGATCTGCGCCGGCGCATAGGCAAAGTTCTGCGCGTTGGTGAACTGCACCGCCTGCACGATCTGGCTATTGAGCGCCGCCGTGCTGTCGGATGACGGCGTGCTCACCTGGTTGAGCAGGTGCTCGTTCATGCGCGCCATGATCGAGCGCGAGGCCGGTGCGGCGGGCGCCGACGCAGGTGGGTCGGCGGCGGGCGTTGCTTGGGAGGCGGCGGGTTTCTTTCTGCTGAACCACGACATAATCAATCTCCCGAGGGCTCAGCCCTTCTCGCCAATCTGCATGATCAGCGCCACGGCCTTGGAGATCACCGCGTTGGAAATCTGATTCATCGCCTGCTGGCTGTTGACCGCGTTCTGCAACGACAGGCCCGCCGCGCTGCTGGCCACCTGGTACAGGGACGCGATGGCCTGGGCTGGCGCCTCGGCCACCACCTTGACGTTGGTTTGAGTGACCGCGTCGGTGATCTGGCTGTTGACCTCTGTCATACATCTCTCCTTGATGGCATTCACCCAGGTTTGGGTGTGGATAGCGGCGGCGTGCTGCGCTCATACCACTAGAACGCCCCACGCCAACATGTGTGAATCACCTTCAGCGCAAGGCACTGCGCAGCAGTTGCACACGCTTGCGCACCAGCGGCAGCTTCACGTGCAGCTCGGCGGCAATTTGCGGGTAAGGCAGGTCGTCGACAAAACGCATCTCGAACAAGCGCTGCTGCAACAGCGGTAACCGTGCAACATGCGCCTCGATCTGCTCCAGGCGCTCATAACATTCCACCCGCTCCAGCACCGAAGCGCAGGGCGCGGCGAGCGCGGCCAGGTGATCGTGCTCAAGGTCCACCGAATCATCGAACAGCCGCCCCTCGCGCTTGCTGCGCCGCAGGCTGTCGAGAAACACATGATCGAGCACCAGAAACAGAAACCCCTGAGGGTCGCGAATGCGCTCCGGCGAACGCCGAAAAAACAGCAGGGCCTTGATCGCCGTGGCCGACAACCACTCCTGGCCCTGATCCAGATTGCCCTTGGCCCGCCGCAACGCCCGGCGCCTGAGCTCGCCGTGCACAGCGCGCCAACTCGCTTCGAACAAACGGTCATCGGCGGCCCATTGATCCTTGAACTGAACAGTCATCCCCATCGCCAGCACTCCTGTGCATCCTTGATGAAGGGCCAGTCTGCGAGGGCTCGACGGGGGTACGCTGTTACCTGGGGAACACCGCCACAACTAATTCAGCGCAAAAGCCTTGCGCCGTAACTGCTCAACATCGTTGATCACCATGCGCTCCAGATCGCCGCTGATCACCCCACTGCGCCGCCACACTTGCAGCTGTACATTCAGCTTGGGCCGGCTGGTATTCAGCATCGACGCCAACACCCCTTGGCTTGCGGGCAACGACACACTGGGCAAGGCCAACGCCAGGTCGATCTCACCCAGATTGGCCAACAGAAACCGCGCCAACCGCGACTCCAGCCGATGCAGGCACACCAACTCCAGCAACTCGATGGCGTGCAGTAACCTCAGCATCATCAGCATCAACAGGCGCCGCAGAAACACCGGCTCCTCAAACAACACAGCAAAATGCCGGCTACCCAACTGCAACAAACGCGTGGGCCCGCTGGCAAAGGTAGAAGACTCGCGCCCATGATCCTTGATCAACGCCGTCTCCCCCACCACCTGCCCGGCCCCGGTACTGCCGATAATCTGCTCGCGCCCATCGGGCCCATGCACCACCGAATAAATCCGCCCCTCCACCACCAGCGCAATGAATTCGAGGGTGTCGTCCTTGAAATACAACAGCTCACGATCATCCAGCGTGCGCTCCACCATATGGGTGGCAACGTAGCGCAAGAGATGCTCCGGCATACCTCGAAACAAATCGGAGCGAGCCAGCAGGGTTTGTCTGAGCGGGAGATCGAGCATCACGGTTCCTTTGGAATGCATGCGTTCACCTGAGGAATTGCGGCGTGGAAGCGGTGTAAAGCCACAAGAGCAAAGCAAACAAAGGGACGTGCGGCGCGGGGAGTTGTGAATGAGGGTGGCGATTAGCCATTTTTTGTCGGAAATGGACGACAGGGGGCGGGGCAAATGCCGGAATGGACGCATCAGGTCGACATGGGTATGATGTCGCCCGCACAAGCATCCGTAGCTCAGCTGGATAGAGTACTGCCCTCCGAAGGCAGGGGTCGTGGGTTCGAATCCCGCCGGGTGCACCAAAATGATGTTTCTGGTTGTCTCCTGATGACTACGAAACGCCCCGCAAAGCCCGCCCTGTGCGGGCTTTGTTGTTTCTGCTTGTCTACCTTTATCTTCCCTCATACTGTAGCTCTGTGTATCCCACGGTGTATCCTCAGGCATCTCTAGAACCGAGGGGATACAAGGGCGTGAAACGGTCAGAAATCAAACGCAGACCACTCAGTGACACCGCGCTGGCAAGCATCGAACCCGAGACCGGGGAATATCGCGAGCTCGATGGTAATGGCCTGTATCTGCGCGTGAAGCCAGACGGTCAGAAGTCCTGGCAGCTTCGATACAAAAACCAAGCAGCCAAATGGAGCTGGCTTGGCCTTGGCGGCTACCCCGAAGTCAGTGGCGCACTGGCCAGGAAAAAGGCAGCCGAGTATCGCAAGGAGATCGCCAACGGCGGCGACCCCATTGCTGCACGCAAGGCCCGTAAGGCAGCCGAACTCGAAGCAGCAACAAACACTTTCGAGATACTCGCTCGCGAATGGATCGAAATTCGCACTCCAGGCTGGGAAACCAGTACAGCAAAACGCACGGTCGGCGCTCTACAACTCCACGTCTTCCCTGTGTTCGGCAAAAGACCATATGCAGAGATAACCCCAAAGCAATGGATGGATTTTCTACAAACGCTTGAGCGAAAGGGCATCCTTGAGCAAATGAGCCGCGTTCGCCGCTCCTGCAAGGAAATTTACGATCTGGCGAGGGTGACAGGCAGAGCCATTCACAACCCGCTGGAAGGCCTTAGTCGTTTCCTGCAATCCAAGCCAGCCGAGAACTACGCCCACGTCACAGCGAAAGAGCTTCCTGAGCTACTACGCGCCATTCGGACCTACCCCCATGCTTTAGATCTGCGCCTTGGCCTGCACCTATTAACGCTGACTGGCGTCCGTCCGAGTGAGCTACGCGAGGCGCCCTGGTCGGAGTTTGACTTGGACAACGCACTTTGGAGCATTCCGGCTGCTCGCATGAAAAAGCGCCGCGACCACCTAGTACCGCTGTCAAAGCAGGCAGTTAAAGCGCTTCGAGAGCTACACACGCTAAATGGTCGTTACCCGCTGCTCTTTCCCGGACGCAGTGACCGAAAAAAACCGCGCAGCAATATGGCATTCAATATGGCGTTACGGCGACTGGGCTACGAGGGGCGCCAAACGGCCCACGGTTTCCGACATGTCGCCTCGACCATGCTGCGCGAAAACAACTTCCCGCGTGAACATGTAGAGGCTCAGCTAGCGCACGTTGAGGGCGGTGTCTCAGGGGTTTACAACAAAGCGATCTACCTGGAGCAACGCCGGCAAATGATGCAGTGGTATGCCGACCAGTTGGACACGCTCGAAAAGGGCAATGTCGTCTCAATAAAACTCCAAGCAACGAGCTAAATAATCGATGGCTGACTATCTACTCAAAGAATGGCTCACACTGGATGAAGCTGCTTGCTGGTTATCCGATCAAACGGGACAGACTTACACAGAGATCAGTATCCAGAGGGCGCTAAACACCTTTCGCCTACCTGCTCATTATTGGCCAACCGACAATGCAGAGATTGGCCTCTTTGCTCTGACCTTGAGACCTGGAAAGAGCGACTGGCGAACCTCTGGATTAACACCCCTGCCAGAATCCCCACTCCACCTGGATACAGACCAATGCTCACTGTCGTACGTGGTCGACGGCCCAGTTCCGCTACCAAATTACGAATTGTTCAGCGAAAACCAAGCACGCCACTTTTCCCGACCAATTGGGATATTCACACCTACAGGTGACGGCGAGTTGAACGGTTGCTATCGCATTGACGAAAACGAACGACCCGCCTGTATCACTACGGGGAGCTCTCAAGTGCTCATTCACTTAGCTGACCTTCAGGAGTTCAAGGAGGGATTACCGCTGCCACCTCAACGCCCTTCGCACAACCTGTACATAGAAACCAGCAGGCTAGCCGGAACAAACAGGACCATTATCAGAAGTCGAAGCTCGGTTAACTGGTTTAGCTATCCCGATGCGATCAAGCAGGCTGATATCTCAGATGAAAAAGGGACCTTGCCAGTCCTGCGGGCTCTCGGATTCGCCACACACGTCATTGCTGAAATAGGCGCCCACATAGACGCGAAAGAAACCATAGCCAGCAATCGCAAAAGCTTCATGCGCGGCGGAAAACCCAACGTATCCGCTATCGCGAGAACCCTAACAAAAGTGGCAAGTGACCTCCGACACACAGGACACGGCACGACGGGAGAAGGCTTTCAGAAGTTATTGAGCGCAGCACTTCGGGAGGTCGAATAACGGATTTACGAATTACGAATTCGGAAAATCCTCAATCGTAAAAACCTCGATGCCAATCTTCACCCCGTAGTCGCAGACAGTCCTACGGAGATGAAGATGCATACACACCGCACCACAGCGCAGAGCGCTGACCTCATGACACCAGAGCATGCCGCTCGCGCCCTGAGCGTTTCCATTCGCACGCTAGCGGCCTGGCGCAGTATAGGCCGCCACGCCCTCCCCTATGTGAAGGTCGGCCGCCTCGTGCGCTACAGGGAAAGCGATATCGCCGACTGGCTGCAGGCCAATCTTCATTGCGGGAAGGGGGTGGATTGATGGCCGCTTCAACTGCTAACCCGCAACCTGCCAGCAGCGAGAGCGATTGTGAGCGCGCCTCTTACAATCTACAGAGATTCAAGTCTTGGGCGGGATCAATGATGCTTGGGCCATCCAGATTCGGAGGCCTGTTGCCCGTGAGCGCCATCCCTAAAGTACGTCCACAAGTCCAAGCGAAACGCCGCTGCCCTGACTGCGGTGCGGCGTTGATTAAGCGCAGCTCCAACAGCGAGCACGCACTTATGTCCAAAACCCTGCTTGTATGCAAGAACGCAGTTTGTGGCGCCACTTTCACCGGCATCGACGAAATAACGCATCGTCTAAGCCCGCCCAGTCGACCGAATCCAGAGATACAACTGCCATATGCCCCGAGCGCAATTCGTCGCGGTGTACTCAAAGAGCTGGGCCTACTTACACACGACACACAATTATCGACCCTAAGCCACTCACAAAACAAAAGCGAGGTACGGCCGTGAGCAAGCAACTAGATAGGAGAGATAGCACGGTCGTCGCACTGGTGCGCATGCCTGAGCTACAGATGCTTACTGGCCTAGCGCGGCCCACTGTCTACAAAATGATCCATCGCGATCCTACGTTTCCTCGGCCGGTAAAGCTGAACGACAGCGGCGCCCGAAACGCACCTGTGGCGTTTGTGTTGAGCGAGGTTCAAGCCTGGATAAACGGGCGTATTGAGGCACGGGGGCAACGAGCATGAGCAAGGCGATGACAAAGCCATTCCAACCTGTGAAACGTTTGGATCTGGGAAACCGCCTGCTGCGTCGTCGCGACGTGGAGCAGAAGACAGGCAAGAGCAGAGCCGCAATCTATGCCGATATCCGGTCCGGCACCTTCCCGGAACCTATTCCAATTGGCATCAACAGCGTGGCCTGGCTGGAGGCTGAGATCGATCAGTGGATTGCTGACCGTCTGGAGGAACGTAGCCAAACACGAGAGAAAAAAGCGATGCGGGGGACGCATTCGGCTCAATTACTTTCGGAGATTCACTCATGACCACAATCACATTATCTGTCGACGGGCATTCGATCCGTTTTCCCCTAGACGACTTACGCAGCCTGGAGACGGTTCTCCTGAACGCAGCACGTCGCCCTGGTCAGGAGGCATTTTGCGCGACCGCCAGTGGACGCATGACAGCCATCCTCGAACTCAATACCGCCAAGTCCGGCATGACCAGTACAGCGAGCCCAAGCGGGCAACATCACTTCAATGAAAGTGGTAGCGGTGCGATTCAACTAACCGACTGCTAACCCCTAACTGCACTGAGTATTCAAGCTGCTGCCTAGCTTAACGCCGGGTGGTCTGGAGTTTTTCATGCCTAAAAAAAGACAAAACCCCGGCAAGCGCGCCAACGCTGCCAGGGCCACATACCACACCACACACAGGTCGAAGTTTATCACCACGAGCAACGGGATGAGCATTTTCCGCAGCCAGATCAACTTGCAATCTTCATGTGGTCGGGCCTATAGTTTGACCGTCGCTGCCAATTCAGCGACCGGGCTTGGTAACCCGATCAGCAAAAGGCGCAACAGCGCCCCCATTATGATTGCAGGCGCTTTTTTTGTGCCCGCAGTTACGTGTTATGGCGGCTGTGCGTGGGAGACCTTCGGGTCTGCCGGGTTCCTTTTGCCCCGGTTTACCAACCTGCGTACAGCTGCCACCCATTCGCTTGGTAACGAACGTGGCAGCTCCTCAGCAAAAGGAGCTCTACCCATGCACGCCCTCAATCCGTCCGCACGTTCTACCCGCGCCGCCGCGCATAAGGCCATGGCCTTCGCAGCCCTTCGCGCAAACTCCAGTCTTTCCACTCGCCTCAAACGCTACAACCACCATATGCACCTCGCCCACCTTGCCGTCTCAGAGCAAGCGATGGTTATGGAGGTGCGCCATGCTTAAGACCACCGTCAAAACCTTCAGCCACATTCCTCTCTCACGGTTACCGCTCTTCGCTGTTCAGCCTGATGTGCCTGTAACCGATGCCCTCGATCGCACCTACTGCCTGCTTGATCTTGCCCAGGAGATGGCCGAGCAAGCGGCTCTCACTGAAAACAGCCAACAGCTTTGTCATGTGATCGTCTACTTGATCGACATGGCGAAAGCCACTGTTGACGCTTGCTCAGAGGGCATTCTGACCTCTGTGGGGGTGAGTCATGAATAAGCTCATTCCGCTCACAACAAACCCCAGCCAAACCCCTGTGCTGCTGATTGATACAAGCGCCGCGTACGCCGACATTCAGGAGTACGCAGAGCAGCGACTTTGTGCGGCCAAAGCACTGCTTTTCAGCCTGTCCTGCATGGGCATCAACCGGGCAGACGCAAAGGATGTGAACGGCATTGCAGATGCCGCCTACTTGCTCCTAGAGGACGCCAGCGACCTCTTCAATGCAGCCCGCAAAGCAGCGGAACGTGAGGGGGTACAAAATGCCTGAATCACTCAACGCCGTGCTGCCATCTGCCGACGGCCAGCCCGCAATCGACACGCAGTGGTCCGCCAAATACCAAGAAGTAATCGACGGTGGCGTTGATGCTTTCGAACGATGGTTGGCCGACCAAAATGAACCGCTGGCCAGGTGCCTAGACAGTCACAAACAGCGCCTTCCCGGCCGGATCGTTGACGCGTTTGAACTTGGGTTCTTACACCGCCTAGAACAACGGCTCCGCAGCCAAAATCCGACACCTTGTAAAAACATCGAGCAGTTCACCGGAGCCCTCGCTCTGGGAAGCCGCGCCACTGCAATGATGCGCTTGAGTCTGGAAAGCACGCTGCAACTCGCCAACAAAGGGGAGCTTCGGGCCTGTACAGAAGAAGCCGCGCAGCACCTAGTAAAAACAGCGGATCTGGCCGCGGCTATCAGCTTGCCTGACGCTTCATTCGTATCGTCAGAGGGCCTGTTCCATGACTGATAACGACACTGTAGACCTGATTCGTTTGGTGGCACTTCGTGCCCTTCCTGCTGCCCCTACTCTGCTTAAAGAATGGCTGCCGGAGGGGCGCCCAAACGGGCGTGAATGGGTTGCTCGAAACGATGTCCGGGGAGACCGCCAAGCCGGATCGTTTGGTGTGTCCCTCGACTCTGGCCGGTGGAATGACTTTGCCGACGATCAAGCGCACGGTGGCGATCTAGTTTCACTTCTGGCGTACCTGCGCCAATGCCGCCAGGTCGAAGCTGCGCGGGAAATCGACCAACGCCTGGCACTCGGTTTGTTTGAGTCATCTGGAGCCCCGAGCACACCGAGCGCCCAGCAAGCAGAATCGCTCAAAGCTGCCCGCACCAAGGCGGAAGAAAACCGACGCCGGTCCGATGCGGTACAGCAGGAAAAGCAGCAAGCAGCGACTCGGCAGGCAGTGCAGTTGTGGCAGCACGCAAAGCCTGCTGATCGACTGCATCCGTATCTGGTGGCCAAGGGCATGAGCCCACTCAAACTGCGTCAAATGTCTCAGGGAAAATTGCTGGTCCCTCTATGCCTTGATGGTCGCTTGGTAAACCTGCAAGTCATCGACTGTGCCGGCACTAAACGTTTCCTCAGTGGTGGCCGTGTCCTGGGCTGTTACTCGCCATTGGGGCGGGTCATCGAGGGCAGCCGCCTGTACGTCTGTGAAGGTTGGGCGACGGGAGCAACGCTGCATATCCATACCGGCCAACCGGTGGTGTGCGCCATGAACGCCGGCAACTTGCGCGCCGTGGCACTAGCCATGCGAGCGCTTCATGGTCAGAGCGTCGAGCTGGTGATCGCTGGTGACGATGATCGCCAAACGCGGGGCAATCCCGGGCGCACTGCCGCCAACCGTGCAGCGTTCGATGCCGGCGCTCTGGTGGTATTTCCAGAGTGGCCCCAACAGGCACCGCCTGAGCTATCCGACTTCAACGACTTGCACCTTTGGCGCAACCAGCTATGGGAGGCACAGCCGTGAGCAAGCTCAAGGAAAAACACGCTGATTTGAGTCTTGTAGGAGACCCAAAGGCGCCGGAGCCCGACAAACTCGACCGGCCCCGTTTCGCTGTCTATGAACATGCCTGCACGGTTGAAGGGAAGGTCTACAAGGCCGGCACCTGGTATCACAGCGTGAAGCAAAGCGGGCCGGAAGAAAAAGCCATTCCAGTCGATCATTGGATCTGTGCGCCACTGAACGTCGAAGCCGAAACGGTCAACTCAGAAGACGGCAGCATTGGCCGTCTGCTGTCCTTTCACTACAGGGGTCGGCGTATTGAATGGGTGATGCCCATGGAATCCCTTGCGGGTAAAGCAGATGAGGTAATGAAGGCACTCATGCGCCAGGGACTCGCAATCGAATACCACCAGCGTCGTCATATCGCGCCGTACCTGGCGAGCCATCACGCTCCTGACGTGGTGATTGCCACCACCACGAAACCGGGCTGGCATGAATCAGGAGCATTTGTGCTGCCCTCACGGGTCATTGGCGGCGACAACGTTCGTTTTCAGGACTCAGGTCGTGCAGCAAACATCTTCACCTGCAAAGGCTCTCTCAGTGGGTGGCAGACCGAGATAGCCGCACGCTGCCTCGGCAATCCAGTACTGATTTTGTCGGTGTGCTGTGCATTGGCAGGACCGCTACTCGCCAAGGTAGGCGTCAACGGTGGCGGTATTCACTTGGTCGGCGACTCATCAAGCGGCAAGTCACTCGCGCAACTGTTGGCGGCATCGATCTGGGGCAATCCTGGCACCTTCGCAGCCTCTTGGGACGTGTCAAAAGGTGGGGTGGAGATTGAGGCAGCGTCTCGTAACGATACCGTGCTGATCCTTGATGAAATCAAGCGGGCAGACCCCAAGCGCGTGCAGGAAATGGCCTACGCAATCGCCAATGGCATGGGCAAAAGCACCATGACCCGCGAGCGTGAAGGGCGGGCTAAATTGACCTGGCGCGTGCTGGCCCTTTCCAGCGGCGAACGGTCGCTGTCAGAGCATGCCGCCATTGGAGGTAACGGCGCACATGCCGGCGCCGAGTTGCGCATGGTCGATGTGAATGCCGGCACTCGAACTCATCGCGCCTTTGATGATGTGCATGGCATGACAGGGCAGGAGTTCCACCGCGTCCTAAACGACGCGGTCACGCAACATTATGGGCATCTCGGCCCCACTTTCGTGGAGGCACTGATTGAGCAGCCAAAGGAGCTGTATAGCGCCTTTTCACAAGTCCGTGATGCCTTCGAAACCAAGAGTTCACAAGCTGGCCGAGTAGCTGATCGGTTCGCCATTATGGCGTTAGCCGGCGAATTAGCCATTGAACATAATCTGCTTGGCTGGCCCTCGGGTTCAGCCACTCAAGCTTGTCTGCTGCTGTTCAACGAATGGCTAGCTCGTATGGGAGATGGCAACGCAGAAGACCGCCAGATACTGCGCGGCATCGCTGACTTCATCGCATTACACGGTGACAGCCGTTTTTCTGATGTGCGCGCCGAACACGCCAACCTCACTGTCCGCGAGCGAGCAGGTTTTTATGAGGTGAATGACGATAAACGCCTGTACCTGTTCAACACACCGGCATTGCTTGAGGCGGCTTCAGGTTTCGGTAAAGAGCGGATCGTACGGACGCTGGTAGGCGCCGGCGCGCTAGCCAAGGTTGACGAAGAAACCAAGGGCAGCCGGCGGGCCAAAAAGTACCGCACGCCAGGCGGTGGTAGTTCCCGTTTTTACGTAATTGACCCCGACCTGCTCGAAAGTGAGGGAGAAAGTCAATGACGCTCAACCTGTGCAGCTATCGACATTCGACGTTTTTCAGCGGGAACACGGGAACAGCGGGAACGGCCCAGCAAAGCCGTGGCCTTCAGCGTTCCCTTATAAGACATGAGAGTGGGAACAAGGGAACACAACTCTGTTTAATAGAGAGCCTCCCCCCCTACCTTGTTCCCGCTCAAAAAACGCCGGGAACAGGTTGCCACGCTGAAAGGCCCGTTTTAGAGCCTTTGTACCCACGTTCCCGCGTTCCCACCGATTTTGAATTCAGTCGTGTGAACAAGGGGGGGTATGTGCTGTTTTTGTTGACAGAACTCGAAGCACTCGTTCCGAGTTTTTCACCCCGCCCTATCCCTACGAGCAATCAACTCTCACTGATTGCCGACTCGCACCATCAACCCTGGCCGGCGTCGGCCTGCAATCACCACCGGAGAAACCTATGAACGAGCATCACTTGTCTCTGCCCGATGAAATTCAGACGGCACTCAAAATCCACGACGAATACAAACAAACCTACTTGTCTATACGCGAGCGCTTTGAAGGCTTGAGAGCGCGAGAAGAAAAGCACCGCAAAACGGCCGGCGCGGCCGAACAGCAAGCGATGCTAGATGGAGCTACCTGGCGGAAGCTTTTCCGGGAAAGCGATGGCGTGCTGACCAAAGATATTCGCAACTTCAAGCGCCAGGAACTGGACAGCCGCGAATTGGCATTGGAGTACGCTTGCCTGGCCGGCGAACTGCAACCGGCAATGGAGTTGTGCCAGATAGATACCTATGAAGCCCGTGAGCGCTATCTGAGTAGTCGCGAGACGGCGTTTGCGCTCTATGGCGATCATTGCCTCAACACCTCTGCGACCGCTCTTTTCGCACTGCCCGAAGCAGAAGCGTTTCTTAAAGCATTACAGCGCAAAAAGCTCATCATCCAACGGGATATAGAGAAGGATGCGTTCTATCAAGAGGCGACGTTTAGCGACGAAAAAAAGGCCGTCAGCAGCGAGGAAGCACGACGCCTAGGAGAAGCCTTGTTCGGTTTTATTGATCGAGCCAGTGCTGCGTTATCCGTCGATGACAATGCCGTGTGGCAGGCGCTTTCTATCGTTCCGCGTGACGATTTCACCACCGGCGAGAAAGAGTTGAAGAGCCCGATCTATCGAGCGCGCCGCCGTTCGGAGTTGAATGCAATGATTGAGCAACACACTGAAACGCAAACGTCCTGAACTCGATCCCACACACAGCATGCAAGCCGCCTTAGGGCGGCTTTTTCGTTTTCGATGAGATTCCCCACTAGCTCAATGGAAGCGTTGGCCATGGCGCCAGGTGAGCTCCTGAGAGCCAATTTCTGGCTGGTCCCACTGGTCGAGCTCCCGGCGCTGGATGGCGAGCCTCCACCCCGGCGCGCGCTGTTGTCCCCCCACCACACCTGCGCTCTAAATGTACAAAATTCCCCGCACACCTTCAGGTATCCATAGCCCTTACCGCTACACGGCCCCAACACGATCTCAGAGAGATTATTTCCCTGCAAATCCCTGCGCATAGGCAATTATCCACGTAGCTGATTTACCGATTTATGGAAGATAAGATGTGCAAGGGCTTGCATAGCTTGATTGATGATTCCAAGCTGTGCTTGAAAAGGCTTCATAGAGCTTGACTTGGCCTTGACCGTAATTTTTGAGACTTACAAGGAAGTCCACATGATACTTGTCGACACCGTACGGATTTTTGGCTTCCGGGGTATTCACACCCTTGAGCTTTCTTTAAATAAAATTACGGTCATGATTGGCACCAATAATGCTGGCAAGACCTCTATCCTTAAGGCTTTACAGTTAGCACTAGGCGATTACGCAAGATATTTAACTGACGAAGATTTTTATATCTCTCCGGAGAAAGGAAAAACGGACACGATCCTGGTGGACGTAAGAATTGTTCCTGTCGAAGCAGGAGGAAATCGGGCAAAGGTTTTTAATGATCAATGGGCAACAGAATTTGGCGACAAAATTCGTTCAACGCCTGATGGCAATCAGTTTTTAGCTCTTAGAACCAAATCAAGCCAAAATCTTGTGAAGGGGGGCTTTGATACCGCAAGATCGTCATTAGAAAAATGGAGCGATAGTGAAGACTGGTATAAAGAACCAAATAAAGAATCAAAAATCACATCCAGACTTCTTTGTCTTCCAATGATCTCAATTGAAGCACAGCGTGATATACATCAGGAGTTAAGAGAACGCTCCTCCTTTGTAGGAAAAATTCTCGCCGGCGTGAGCTATGATAGAGATGACGTGCTTGAACTCGAAAAACTGATTAAGGCAGTTAACGCTCAAGCAATCGCTAAAAGTGAAGACCTATCTAGCCTCAAGGCTCAACTTAACAGTTTAACCCAGTCATTTGCGGGGAGTGGTAGTGCCGAACTAACTCCTTTCCCGAAAAAAGTAAGAGACCTCTCGAAAAACTTTACGGTTCATTTTGGTGATACCGAAGATCAGACATTCTCCATGGAATATCATGGAATGGGCACTCGAAGCTGGGCTTCGATGTTGACAGTAAAAGCGTTTACTGAAATCGCACAGAAGAAACACGAAATTGAGGCTGAACCTTTCTTTCCAATACTTGCCGCTGAAGAGCCTGAAGCTCATCTCCACCCCAACGCACAAAAGACTCTCTACAAACAATTGTCTACCATAAATGGACAAATTCTCGTCAGCACGCACTCGCCATATCTAGCAGGCATGACAGATGTGACGAACATTCGCTCTATCCGCAGAACTCCAAATGGTTGCGCGGCCAGCCAGCTTTTATATGAAATCACGACAGAAGAAAAAAACATACTCACGCGAGAAATTAACAATAAGCGTGCAGATATAATCTTTTCGCGAGCGATCATTCTTTGCGAAGGCGTTACAGAAGAACAAATATTGCCAGCCATGTTCCAAATTTACGCAAACACATCCCTTCATGAACTAGGCATTTCCTGTGTCAGTGTCGGCGGAAAAACATACTCCCCTTTTATAAAACTCGCGTGCAGCCTAGGCATACCAGTTTATATATTCAGCGACAACGACGGCTCCACTTTATCAGAAATCGAAGCGCAAATAAGAAGAATAAAAAAGGAAACTCAACTAAAACTGAACAATGACGTATTTGGAATTTCCTACTTAACCGCCACAAATGATTTTGAAGCCGAGCTATTAAACACGTTATCACTGCGACCGGAAGTCATTGACGCTTTAGTTTTATGCGAAACGAAGGGGTCCAGCAATGAACGTTTTTTGGAGGCTAAACATCGCGAAATTTCTGGTTTAGATGATGCCGCCCTAATTGATAAACTGCGGTCGTTAAAAGCATCGTATGCTGGTTATCTTGGGGAGATTTTGATCGAAAACAAACAACAAAGAAGCCCTGAGCAAATACTACCTAAGGCAGCTATTGAGACATTCGACAAACTTAAGGAATGGTTAAGATGATAAACTTATCTGAGGCCCAATCGAAGGTAGTATTTGCTCCTATAGGCGAGGCTATGCAAGTACTGGCATCGGCGGGATCTGGCAAAACACGAGTATTGACTGAAAGAATTCGCCACATACTTAATAGCACTAAAAAAGAAGGTGTTATCGGTCTAACTTTCACCAATAAAGCAGCCGAGGAAATGAATGAACGATTGGATGACCTACCAGACATCCAAGAGCGCTGCTGGATAGCTACGATACACTCTATTGCACAACGGATAGTAGATCAATACGGTCATGTGATAGGGCTACCCTCCGAACTGCATCTATATGAGCGGGATGAGGATAGAAAAACAGTATTTATCCAATCACTCATCGATGACGGTATCGATATTGATGAGATTTTTGACACGCACCAACGAACGGCAGATAGATCAAAAATAATCCAGAAATATATGGATGCTTTTTCAAGTATAAAGAGAAGCTTGCTGAGCGAAAGTGACATTATCTCCCGGCACGCGCAAAATCCAACATTTATCTCCATATACAGAAAGTATCAAGAAGCCCTACTCAACAGCGGCGGAATCGATTTTGACGACATTTTGGTATATGCTCACAAAATATTGATAGAGCAACCATGGTGCGGCGACATATATAGAGCAAAATACAAGCACATATGCGTAGACGAAGCACAGGACTTAAACAAGGCCCAGTATGAGTTCATTAAAGCTTTAGCAGGCGGCAAGCTTACAAGCGTGATGATGGTGGGCGATCCGAACCAAATGATTTACGGTTTCAATAGCTCGTCTCAAGAGTTTTTGTGCACAGCTTTTCTAGAAGATTTCCCCGCAGTAAAATATAGTCTTGTAGAAAACTACCGCAGTTCTATAGCAGTTGTAGAATGGGCTAACAAACTCAAACCAGGCTCACAACTCGGCATGACCGCCGCTCTACCTGGTTACAGTCAGATTCATGAATGCGCTGATGAAGAGCATGAAGCGGCTGTAATATGCGACGTGGTTAATAAAATTATTGACCTCAAACAACACGCCGAAATCGAAGGGGATATAACGCTTAACAATATTGTTGTTATCGGAAGAAACCGATTTGTATTTAAGACATTAGAAAGCAAGCTAAAAACCTTACAAATCCCCTACTTCTTGAAGAAAGGAGAGCTACGTCAACCTCCCTCCTCACGATTTGGCAAAGCGCTAGACTTAGCAATTCGCTTAAAATTAAATCCAAAAGACTGGATTGATGGCCAAAAACTATGCGCGCTACTTAATCTGAACACAGCTCAAGATTGGGGAGACCGTCTACTATTAGAAAAACTCGCCTCAGACATACCTTCTGCGCCACTATCAGACATATACTCAAAGCTTTTAATGTTCGTTTCAAGCTTGGACATTGAAGGACCAAACATACCAAAACTTGTTCTTGCATTTGAAAGCGAGCTAAAAAACCATCATACAAACAACTCAGATGACATAGGAATAGAGATAGAGCTTTCCTTGTTCGATCTAGTTGACTTTAGAGACTCCTGGACTACTTTTAGGCGAAAAGGTTTAGGCACTAGCTTAATTGCGTTCCGAAACGCGATGGCTTTGGGACAATTATCAGAGCCTGTGCAAAAAACCGGACTAACCCTAAGCACTGTACACACCATGAAGGGCCTTGAAAAAGACATAGTCTTTGTGATTGGGATGTGTGACGGAATCTTTCCCGATTACCGAGCGAAAAGCAAACAGGAAATTGATGAGGAACGGAACAACGCATTTGTGGCAATCACCAGGGCGCGACGTTGGATATATATAACGTACCCAATTCGAAGGATGATGCCGTGGGGTGATGTCAAGCTTCAAAGAAGATCTCGTTTCATCGACGAACTCACACGTTGAGCTCTTTTTGACATCGCAGTGAAGCAGCATCTCTATAAATCTGTACGTGCGTCACCTACTGCATAGCCTCTGCGTTGGCGTGGATTTGTCGTTGGTGACTGCCGAAGTGTATCCCCAGGTGTATCCCCCAAAAAAAATAAATAATTAATTCTATAAATATCAATAGCTTACTGATCGTGTAATAAGCACGCCGGGGCACCAGATATGAAATGAAAAAGCCTCAGGTCGGGAGATCTGGGGCTTTTTTGTGCGTTTGGTGGGTGGTGAGAGAGTGTTGAGTCGCGTCGGGATAGTAGAGGTGAAAATAAATCCCCTTTTCCCCTCCCTTTTTCCCAAGCAGTTTTCCAGCTCTACGATCATTACGATTTCACCGCCTTGAGCGCCGGTCTCAAGCAAAGAAGAAAACGCCTACACAGGAACCTCCGCCCTGATCAGCGTACCGCCTTCGGCCAGATTGCGGGCAGTAATGGTACCGCCATGGGCGTGGCAGATCGCACGGGCGATGGACAAGCCTAGCCCGCTCCCCCCCGAGTAACGTGCCCTGGAGCGCTCTGCACGCCAGAAGCGGTCGAACACGCTGTCCAGATGCTGGGCTTCGATACCTGGCCCTCGGTCACCGACTTCAATCACCACCGAACCGTGAACCCGGCGCGCCGTTACATTCAACTCGCCTCCCCCGGCCGCATAACGCAGCAAGTTATCGACCAGAATGTTGATCACCTGGCCCAGGCGATCACGATCGGCATGCATACGAAGCCCATCAGCAATACTGACCTGCGTCAGCACGCAAGCCTCATCCAACTGCGGCTGGAACCACGCCAACCGCTCCGCCACCAGAGCTGCCAGAGAAAACTCGCTGCGCTCCAGCACCAGCCGGCCAGCACGAGCCATCGACAACAGGTGCAAATCATCCACCAGCTTTCTGAGTTGATCGAGCTGACGCTTGACCATGCCCAACTGCATGGCATCGCTGGGGAATACCTCATCGAGCATACCCTGCACGCGCCCCATGGCGGCGTTCAAGGGTGTGCGCAGTTCGTGGGCAATGACCGCGCTGGATTCACGCACATCGCGCTCATAGCGCTCCAGTTGCGTGGTCATGCTGTTGAAGTCGCTGACAAGCCGTTGCAGCTCGTCGGGCGCGTCGCGGTGCACCGGCAGGCGAGTCAGGAAATCACCGCCGGCGACTCGCCGGGCGCCCTGGGCAATTGCCGAGAACTGGCTGGACAAGGGCCGCGAAAACCACAGGCCGAAGCCAATGATGATAGGGATCGCGGCCAGCACCAGGCCGATCAGTATCAGCCAGTCGCGATTGGCGATAGCCGGCTGGAAATAGTCCAGCGGATAGTACTGGGCAACCACTTGACGCAAGCGTGCCTCATTGAGCTCTGGCTCGGCGCGCAACGCCAGCAGCTCCTCACGCGGCCCAGGCGGCAGATGCTGCACAAAATACCAGTCCGACAGTGTGACGTTGATCCACATGCACACCGAGATCACCACCACCGCGCCGATCGCCAGCAGGCTCATGCGCAGGCCGATCCAGCGCCACATGGGTTTGTCGTTGACCCGCGGTTGCTCAAGCATGTGCGTTACCTGAATCGATAGCCAATGGAGCGCACCGTGACCAGAACGCCGGTGATGCCGTGGTTTTCCAGCTTGCGGCGCAGGTTGTGCACGTGGGTGTCGACGACGCGGGCCAGGGCTTCGCTTTCCGGTAGGCAGATTTCCAGCAACTCATCACGAGTGAAGGCCTTGGACGGCGTCTTGAGCAACGTCACCAGCAGCTTAAATTCCGTTGGGGTCAGGTCCAGCCATTGCGGTGGTGCTTCGCCCTGCTCAATGGCCGCGGTAAACGCAACAAGATCCACCCGCAGGTTTTCATGGCGCAGCAGGTGTTCGACCGGTTGGTTGCCGGTGGTGCGCCGCAACACCGCGTGCACCCGCGCCACCACTTCGCGCGGGCTGTAAGGCTTGACCACATAGTCGTCCGCGCCATAACGCAAGGCACCGAGTTTTTCCGGTTCGTCGCCCATGGCCGTGACCATGATGACCGGCGTGTCACTGCTACGGCGCACGGCGGATAACACCTCGGTGCCGCTCAAGCGCGGAAGCATCACGTCGAGCAGGATCAGGTCGGGCTGCCAGCTTTTGTACAGGTCCAGACCGCGCTGGCCGTCTTCGGCCAGGGCCACCTCATAGCCATCCCGGAGCAAGTAGGCTTCGAGAATGTTGGCGCTGTCGGCGTCGTCTTCGACGATGAGGATACGTTTTCCTGACACAAAGAAGCCTCTTGATGAAACCTTGATAATTTACGAACGGTTTATTGAAAGTGCGCTGCCAGTATTGCCCTACGCCCGCTTTCGCGAGCCGATCCTATGCCGACCACTGCATCGCTGTCCAAGCCTATCAACGGGCCTGAACAGCTCGATCAGAGGGAGGCGTTGTGTCGCGCGTCGGCGGGCGCACTGCTGTCTTCTTTTGCACATAGGGCTTGACCATGAACTTCACCACCTCCCCTACCCACAACGTTCTGTTGGGCGCCGTCACGCTGCTGTGCTGCGCGCTCGCGCCCCAGGCTCAGGCGACCGACGCCAGCCCGACAGCCGAAGAAACCACCGTTACCCTGGGCCTTGGCATGGGTGTCACGCCTCGCTACATGGGTGCTGACCGCTACCGTCCGCTCGTACTGCCGATGCTCAGCATCCAGCACGGAGCGTTGTTCGCCGACACCACTCGCGGCGTGGGCCTGCAATTTCAATCCGACAGTGGTTTTAGCGCCAGCGCAGCGATCAATTACGACCTGGGCCGCAAAGAGAAGGACAGCATCACCAGCCCGGGCGGCGACGAGCTCAGAGGTATGGGCGATATCAACGGCGCAACCGTCGCCGACTTTACCCTCAGCCAACAACTGCTTGACTGGCTGTCGGTCAACGGCGAAGCCGAACTGCGCATGGCCGGCGAGCACCGAGGCAACCGTTACCGCTTTGGCCTGGAAGGCATCTTGTTGCACACAGACCGCGACACCCTGAGCCTGGCCATCGACGCCCATGCCGGCGATAGCCGCTACAACCAGACGTTCTTCGGCGTCACCCAGGCTCAGAGCCAACGCTCGATCTACAGCAAGTACACCGCCGACGCCGGGATCTATGCCTACTCCGCTGCCTTGAACTGGCAGCACACCTTCGACGCGCACTGGTCAACGCTGGCCAGCCTGACGCTGACTCAATACGCTGACCAGGCCAGCGACAGCCCGCTGGTAAGGCGCGAAACCGCAGGCTTGGGCCTGTTTGCAATCAACTACACGTTCTGACAACAAGCCCCGGGTATGCAGGCTTCATCTGAACTATCCCTGGGGCAGATTCCAGTCCTGTGCGAATGGCTTTTCAGACCGCGCAAGGTTCTCCCCATCAGGGCGTACACACGATGATCCGTTTGAAGTACCTGTCCAAAAGAGCCGTGCTGCTCTATGCGCTATTGATGAGTATCGGCAGTCAAGCCTCCCCCACCCTGCATACCGAAGCGTTCGTGCATCCTGGCCTGCTCCAGACCCGGGAGGACTTCACGCGGATACGCGAGAAGCTGGCCAACTATAACCAGCCGTGGCTGGCCGGCTGGCAGAAGCTGATCGCCAACCCCCATGCCTCATTAGCCTGGCAGCCCAACCCGTTGCCGGTGGTGTACCCCACTTCAGGCGGCCCGAATAACGACAGTGTTCTGTTCAACGACGCAGCCGCCGCGTATGCACTGGCCCTGCGCTGGCAGATCTCCAACAACCCGGCGTATGCCGACAAGGCCGTGAGTATTTTGAACCAGTGGGCCTTGACCCTCACCGCGATCAAAGACAAGCCCGGCAGAGCTTTGGTGGCAGGCTTGTACGGCTACCAACTGGCCAACGCGGCCGAACTGCTGCGCAGCTACCCAAAGTGGCGGGCGGAAGATTTCCAGCGTTTTCAAGGCATGATGCTCACTGTGTTCTACCCCATCAATCATGACTTCCTGGTGAACCACGACGGCGCCCGGCCTGATCATCATGGGGCCAGCTGGGACCTAGCCAACATGAACTCGATGCTGGCCATCGGCGTACTGACCGACCGCCGCGATCTCTACAACGAGGCCGTCGACTACTTCAAGCACGGCACCGGTAACGGCGCCATCGCCCACGCGGTGTGGAAGCTCTACGGCGATGGCCTTGGTCAAGTCCAGGAAAGCGGACGTGATCAGTCACACGCAATGCTCGACATAGCCCTGCTCGGCAGTTTCTGCCAAATGGCCTGGAGCCAGGGCAACGACCTGTTCGGCTACCAGAACAACCGCGTGCTGCAGGGCGCCGAGTATGTGGCCAAGTACAACCTTGGCCAGGAGGTGCCGTTTACCCCCATCCCCAACAGCAGCTTCAAACAGACCGTCATCTCGGCCGATCATCGCGGCGAAACCCGTCCGATATGGGAACTGCTCTACAACCACTACGCCGTGCGAAAGGGCCTCAGCGCACCGAATGTGCAGGCCATGGCAAATAACGTCCAAGTGGAAGGTGGTGGCGGGGATTATGGTGCTGACAGGGTTGGCTACGTCCAGCTGGGGTATGGGACGTTGCTGTATTCGTTGGGGGAATACGGTTTGTCGGAGATGCAGTTAATGCCTTAGAGGTATATCACCGAAGCTGCGCTGCGCATTACAAATGCGTCCTTTCTACCTGTCAAATTCGAGGAATGGCAAGAACGCATTGGTGTGTTGGAAATGTCAAAGGACGCCAGCACCATCGCCGCAGAAGTGTGGAGCCAGATATGAATGAAACACCCGAGGTCTTTAGACCCGGGGCTTTTTTGTGAGCCACTTGCACGCGCAACTCGATGTTGCTACGAGTGGCTAAGCGCCTACATCCCGATGGGTTGAGTATTACGAAGGCCTTGATGAATTCCCGGAATGCTGCTTTTCCAGGCTTGAAATTTCACCGCGCAACACCCCCTCCAACACCCCAAAAAACCCCTGAATATGCCCCTGCTTCAACGCCTGCGGCCGCGTAACCAAATAAACCTCCATCGCCGGCAGTTCTATCTCCTGAAAAACCTCACTCAACCCCGTAGCCAAAATACGCGGCAACACCGCCACCCCCATCCCCCGCCTCACCGATTCAAGCTGCACCGCAAACGAACTCACCCTAATCGGCGCATGATCCAGCCCCGCAGCTTTCGCGGCGCGCATTTGCGGTAGCAGGTCCAGCGGTGGCAGCAAGGCGATACTTGCGGCAGTGGCGGGAGTTAGCGCGGGAAAACGTTGCAGGTATTCGGCGGTGGCGAACACGCCGTAGGCGAGTTTGCCGAGCCCTCGGTAGATCAGTGAAGGTTCGCCCAGGTGTGCGGTGCGTATGGCGATGTCGGCCACACCGCGTACGATTTTGTGGAAGTCGGTGGTGACCTGCAGCTCTACGGAGCAGCCTGGGTGCTGCGCGGTGAAGCGGCTGGCGGCTTCGAGCACGCTGGCAGAAAAGCCTTCGCCGGCGCTCACCAGCACGGTGCCGCTGAGGGATGCTGGCGTGCCGTCGGCGGGGGCCTGGCGTCGTAGGCCGGATTCGGCTGCCAGGGCGACGTCTACCAGGGCTTGGCCTCGGGAGGTGAGCCGGCAGCCTTCCACGCCGCGTTCCACCAGTGGTTCGCCCAGGGCGGTTTCCAGTTGGGTGAGGCGGCGGGAGACGGTAGAGGCCGCGATACCCAGTAATTGGCCTGCCTGTAAAAAGCTGCCGCGCCGTGAGACTGCCAGCAGCAGTCGAAGATCGTCCCAATTTGCCTGCAATGCCATATCTCCGCGCTTCCCTGGTGTGCAGATGTGCAAAGCCATTATGCCGCAGGCACTGTTTTTACGGCGCGGGCTGACCGGTATATCTACTGGCCTTCTCAACAAATGGAATGGCCTGTATGAACACGAACCCCAATCGCTTGCGCAGCACCTTTGTGACCGGTGCCACCGGCTTGCTGGGCAATAACCTGGTACGGGAGCTGGTCGCACGGGGTTATGCGGTGAAGGCGCTGGTGCGCTCGGCGGCCAAGGGTGCGCAGCAGTTCGGCGATTTGCCGGATGTGGAACAGGTGGTGGGAGACATGGCGGATGTGGATGCCTTCGCGGCGGCGTTGCAAGGCTGCGATACGGTGTTTCACTGCGCGGCGTTCTTTCGGGATAACTACAAGGGCGGCAGCCATTGGGAGGAACTGGAGAAGATCAATGTCGTCGGTACCCGAGCCCTGCTGCAACAGGCGTATGACGCCGGTGTGCGACGGTTTGTGCATACCTCGTCGATTGCCGTGCTCGACGGTGCCCCCGGTACGCCGATCGACGAGACGTGCCTACGGGCCGAAGCCGATGCGGACGACTACTACCGCAGCAAGATCCTGGCTGAGCGGGAGGTGTTGAGGTTTCTTGAAAGCCATCCGCAGATGTACGCCTGCATGGTTTTGCCCGGTTGGATGTGGGGGCCGGGTGACCGTGGGCCGACGTCTTCGGGGCAGTTGGTCCGGGACGTGATCAACGGCAAGTTGCCGGGGCTGATTCCTGGCACCTTTTCGCTGGTCGATGCCCGCGATGTGGCCTGGGCGCACATTGCTGCTGCCCAAAGCGGGCGACGGGGCGAGCGTTATCTCGCGGCCGGTCGCAACTTGACCATGCGCCAGCTGATTCCGGCGCTGGGGCGTATTGCCGGGGTCAAGGTGCCCTCCCGCCAACTGCCGCTGCCCGCGCTGTACCTGTTGGCAGCGATGCAAGAGGCCTACGCCTACCTGACCGGCAAGCCCATCTTGCTGAGCATGGCGACGTTGCGGCTGTTGATACGCGAGGAGCACCGTACCCGCTTTGACCACCGCAAAAGTGAAGAGGAACTGGGGTTGAGCTTTCGCGTCCTGGAGCAGACCCTCACGGACACGGTGGCGTGGTCCCGGGCCTACGGCGGGTTGTAATAAAAAGCCCCAGGTCGACAGGCCTGGGGCTGGTTCGTGGCGGCAGGTTCAATGCTGTTTCAACGCCTCTAGCCGTGCCGGCAAGTCCTCCTCGGGAAAGCGTTGGTACAGCGCCAGCAGTTTTTCATCCGCGGCCCTGGTTTCACCCGCTCGACGCAGGTTCACAATTTCCTGCAGACCTGCTTCCAACGTAGGCAGCGCCCGTTTGCTGAGTTTCAGCGCTGGCTGATCCGCCACTGCGCTTTCGGCTTGAGCAGGCGCACTTTCAACCCGTGGCGCTATCGCCATCCGGGCCATTGGCGCGGGGGCGGAGAAGGCTTGCGGCGCTGGCTGGGCGGCTTCTTCGTGGTGCGGCGCAGAGAATGTCGCGGTGGAGATTTCGGGTTGCGGCACGGGGGAGCGCATGACCACGCCGATCATCAGTGCCAACCCGGCGACGGTGGCAAATGCCATTTGCCAGCGCGGGCGTTGGCAGGCTTGCAGCCAGCGTTGCCACAAGCTGGGTTGCGGCTGCGGGGCTTCGCGACGGGCAGCGTTGAGGATGAAGGCGTCGAGGGACGCGGGCGGCTCGCCCGTGCTGTGTTGACGATAGTGCTGGAGCAGCGCGTCGTCTGGGGTGTGTCGGGAGTCAGTCATACGGGTACCTCCTCGGCCAGCAGGCGCCGCAATTTTTGCAGGGCGTAGCGCAAGCGGCTTTTTACGGTTTCCAGCGGGGCGCCGGTGAGGGTGGCGATTTGCGGTACTTCGAGCTCGCCGTGCAGGCGTAGCAGAAACACTTCGCGCTGGTCTTCGGGCAACGCTTGCAGGGCCGCGTCGAGGCGCGCCTGGTCGCGGCTGAGGGTCAGTTGTTGCTCGGGGCCGTCGCTGTCATCGGCCTGGGCGTGCAGCTGTTCATCGTAGCTGTCATGCAGGGGGTTGTGGATGCCGTGCTTGCGCCAGTGGTCGATCAGGCGGTTGCGGGCGATCTGGAACAACCAGGTACGAAAACTCGCCCGGCCTTGTGGCTGGGTGGTGCTGCGGATCAGGCTGAGCCAGGTGTCCTGGTAGATTTCTTCGGCCAGTTCGGCTTTGTTGCACAGGGACACGAGAAAGCGGTACAGGCCCTGGCGGTGGCGCGTGTACAAGGCTTCGAAGGCGGCAGCGTCACCGGTTCGGTAGCGGGCCAGCAGCGATTCGTCGCTGGGTGAGTCATCTGGAACGGCCATATAGTGGGCGAACTCCTTTCGGTCAGCCGAAGCAGGATTACTGTAGGAGCGAGCTTGCTCGCGAAGAACGTCAACGATAACGGGTGCTTCCTGGATAAACGCGGTGCCTGTGAGTTTTTCGCGAGCAAGCTCGCTCCTACAAAAAGCTTTAGCAGCAAGCCCCCTCCCACATTTGATCTCGGTTGTGAGCGAGGTCAGGGTTTGAGGCTTTGGGCCAGCTCCACCAGTTGCACGAATTCGTTGCGCAGCCCGAACGGGTCATCGCCGCGGGCCGAGCGCGCCAGTTTGGCGGTGTCTTGCACACTCATGATGCCAGTGTAGCGGCCATCGCCCTTGAGCTGTTGGGCGAAGGCGGCCACGGCAGACGCGAAGCGCAGGTCGTCGCTGGCTGGGGTGGCCTGGTTGGCGATAGGGCGTTCGATCAACTGGCTGTTACCGCCCGCAGCTGGTTTGTAGCGCACCCGCAGCATCGCCAGCTCATCGGACTTGCCTTCGGTCGCAGGCGCGTCGGCGTAACGCAGAGGTTCCAACCAGCCCTTCTCGCCCTTGGGCACGATTTCATACAGCGCCGTCACCGTGTGCCCTGCGCCAATCTCACCGGCATCGACCTTGTCGTTGTTGAAATCCTCACGCTTCAGGGCGCGGTTTTCATAGCCCAGCAGGCGGTATTCGCTGACCTGGGCCGGGTTGAACTCCACCTGCAGTTTCACATCCCGCGCCACCACGGCCAGGGTGGAACTGAGTTGCTCCACCAGCACTTTGCGCGCTTCGCGCAGGTTGTCGATGTAGGCGTAGTTGCCGTCGCCCGCGTCGGCCAGTTGTTCCATCAGGTGTTCGTTGTAGTTATCCACACCAAAGCCGAGGGTGGTCAGCGATACGCCGCTTTTGCGCTGGGCCACGGCCATCTGCTTGAGGCTGTCGAAGTCGCTGATGCCCACGTTGAAGTCGCCGTCGGTGGCCAGCAGGATGCGGTTGATGCCCTGGTCGATAAAGCCTTCGCGGGCCATCTGGTAGGCCAACTCGATGCCCGACGCGCCTGCGGTGGAGCCGCCGGCGGTGAGTTGGTCGATGGCGTTGCGGATCTTGGCTTTTTCACTGCCCAAGGTGGGCTTGAGCACCACCCGGGATTCACCGGCGTAGACCACCAGTGACACGCGGTCCTGATCACGCAGTTGATCCACCATTAACTTCAGCGTGCTTTTGACCAACGGCAAGCCTTCGCGGCGGTCCATGGAGCCGGACACGTCCACCAGGAAAACCAGATTGGCGGGCGCCAGTTCGGCCACGGTTTTATCGGAGGCCTTGATGCCAATGCGCAGCAGTTTTGTGCGCGGGTTCCACGATGTGGCGGCCACTTCGGTGGTGACGCCAAAGGGTGAGCCGTCGGTGGGCAGTGCGTAGTCATAGGGAAAGTAATTGACCATTTCCTCCAACCGAACCGCGCCTTCGGGCGGCAGGCGGCCTTGGTTGAGGAAGCGCCTTACGTTGGCGTAGCTGCCGGTGTCGACATCCACGCTGAAGGTGGAGACGGGGGTTTCGGTAACGCGGTGCACAGGGTTGTCGGGCAGGTTGGCGTATTGCTCTCGGGGTTCGCTGCGGTCATTCATCATCGCCATTTCACGCACCGCCATCGGTGCCGGCATGGCCATGCGTTTGACCACTGCATTCTGGATCGGCGCGCTGTGCAGCTCGGCGAGAGGCGCCGGTTCAACCGGTTTGGAGACTTCGGGGGACGATGACAGCCCACACCCAGCCAGCGCCACCAGCAGGGTAACGGTGAAGCCTTGGGCAGCGGGACGCAGGTAAAGCAGAGGGCGGGACATGGGGCTGAACCTCGTGAATGAATGAGCCGTTCACAAGGTCAGACGCGAGGTAGGTTGGGTTCGGGTTAAACCCTCGAAATTCACCTCGATCAATGTGGGAGCTGGCTTGCCTGCGATAGCGGTGTGTCAGGCAGCCTTTCCAGCACTGGCCCACCGCTATCGCAGGCAAGCCAGCTCCCACAGTTGTATGGCGGTGTTCTCTTAGTCCGTGCCGTATTTCGGGTTACGCGGGCCGTACAAAATCCCGGTGCGCTGCCCCGCCGACAGCAACCGTGCGCTGGTGATACCGGCAATCGGATGCGCCGCATCGGTAGAGCTGTTGATCACCTGCTTGACCGCAGCCGTGATCAACATGCCCACCAGGCCGCCACCGTTGTTGTTGCCCTCCTCGCTCGACGCACGCGCCGAACCGGTCCACAGGGTGGTGCCGGTGCGCAGGTCCACCAGTTTGGCCGAGGCCGTCACCGAGGTGTCGCTGGAGATCAGCATGTACTGAGTGCCGTACTCGCTGATGGTGATGTACAGCGCCGCGTCTGCACCAAAGATGTCATGCAGCTTGGCCGGTTGTACGGCCTGGATATCGTTGGCGGTGGTGAGGCCGTTCTGGCGGAAGGTTTCGTCCACCAGGGCAATCGGCAACACGTAGTAGCCGGCTTCGGCCAGCGGGTAGGTGACTTGCGACACCAGGCTGTAGGACGCCTGCACTTCCGGCGATTCGTTGATCGGCGGCAATACCAGGATCGACTTGGGCCGCGCCTGTTTGTACGCCGAATAATCAACCGTCTTGGGCGCGGCGCAACCGCCGAGCAACGCCAGGGCCAGCAAGGCGCCGGTGAGTTTTAACAGGCTCATTTGGTGGCGACTCCGGCTTTGGCGTTTTTCAACAGAAAGTCCATGTACGCAGCAGACTCAGGGAACAGCGCCTTCTCGGTGCGAAACTCCTGCACCATCTGGTCATCCTTGCCCATGTTCATGTACAGCATGCCCAGGTGCGCGTGGTAACCCGGCGGCGCCTTGCGGCCACTGGCGTTGATCTTCTGCAGATCGCGCTCCAGTGCTTCCACCTGCGCTTCCTTGGGCTCGCCCTTGAAGTACTCGTAAACCTGCGGCTGGTAGCTTTCCCATTGATACAGGGGCTGGGGCGCCGTTTGGCACCCGGCTACCGTCGCGATTGCTGCCAGCGTCAGCGCTAACTTCACTGCCTTGCTCATCCGTGTACTGCTCCTTGTGGTGTGGCTGATCAGTTACGCGGGTTCCAGGCGCCAGCGTTGATGCCGTCGACCAGGCGGTTGATCGCTTCGCGCATGGCCAGGTCCAGCACCTTGCCATTGAGGGTGGAGTCATAGCTGGCGGTGCCGCCGAAGCCGATCACTTCACGGTTGGACAGCGCGTACTCACCGGCGCCCTGGGTGGAATACACCACTTCGGAGGTATTGATGTTGACGATATTCAACGCAACTTTGGCGTAGGCCACTTGGGTCTTGCCACGGCCGAGGATGCCGAACAGCTGGCGGTCGCCGGTCTCTTTGCGGCCGAACTCGGTCACATCGCCAGTCACCACATAGTCAGCGCCCTTGAGCTTCTGCACGGTGCCTTTGATTTTGGCTTCCTGGGAGATCTCGCCCATGTTGTCGCGGTCCAGCACGCTGAAGCGGTTGGTCTGCTGCAAGTGGGTGATAAGGATGGTCTTGGCCTGGCCGCCGAGACGGTCAACGCCATCGGAGAAGATGCCGCGCATGTAGCTGGAGCGGTTATCGAACTTACCCACGGCAATCGGCACACGCACGCCGGAATAGGCCAGGTGGGCGCTGGCGACTTGCTCCACCGGCATCGCGCGGTTGCTCTCGGTGGCACAACCGGCCACGGTCAACAGCGCCGCGGCGGTGAGGCCCGACAGCAGGATTTTGGACAGTGTCTTCACAGGGTGCTCCTTGGGTGAGGAAATCAGCGTTGCTGGGTTTTCCAAGGAGAAAGGCAGCCTGAAAACGCACTGGCCTGGATTCTTCCCTGAAAGACGGTGATACAACGGCTGCGGCATTTTACGGGGTTGAGAGCGGTTCTCAAGTTGTTTCGGCCATAGGTGGGTGGCTTACCCTACTGCCGACCGCAATACTCAAAGCAACAACGATCAAATGTGGGAGCTGGCTTGCCTGCGAAAGCGATAGTGCAGCAACAGATGCAGCGACTGACACACCGCCTTCGCGGGCAAGCCCGCTCCCACAGGGGAACTGCGTTTAACCCTGACTGGTATTAGTCCAAGCCCGCCCACCAACAGCAGCCTGCCTTCGCACAGCCCTACTTGAGCTCCTTCACCAGGTACTGCGCAGAAATCTGCGTAATCCCGGTCAACGCCCGGCGCAAAGCTTCCGGGTCCGTGCGGTAGGTTAACGGCGTATAGCCATAAACGTTCTGACCATTAAACGGCGTGACCGCTTCAAAGGTGCGCCAGATCATCTCATCGCCGCGATCCATCTGCGCTAACACGTTAAGGGTCGGATAAATCACACTGCTGAAACCCTGGGTCAGGCGAAAGCCCCACTCGGACACGGTCAGCTGAATCTGCGCATCAGCCGGCTCATCGTCGCCGACCACCTTGAGCGTCGACGTCTTACCCAACTCATCGACAAAGCCCTGCTTGAGCAACACGCCAACATCGAGTTTTTCCGCCTCCATCACCGTCAGAATAGCCACCGGCGTCGGCATCTCGGCCAACTGCCCAAGCTTCATGCCGCCGGCAAACCCGGCACCACTCAACGCCGCAGTACCCACCTTGGACGCCCCGCTGGCCATGCCAACACCCGCGCCAACCCCGGCACCCAGGGCCGCGCCCCAGGCCTGTTCGCGGCCGAAGTACACCATGTTCTTTTCCCACTTCACGGGCAGGACTTTGACGGTCTTGATCTGCGCGCGGTTTTCGGGAGTGAGGGGGTGGCTGACGCAGCCGCCGAGGATGAGGGTGGTGAGGAGAATGAGGAGGAGGTTTTTCACATTGGTCCTTTAATGTTTGGGGTGAGGCTTTCAGATTTGCATAGTCGTAGTGCGTTTGTTCGTGAGCAGTATGTCGGCAATGGGTGGCAAGACGTTAGTAGCTGCGTACACGCTCCGAAGCAGCGGCATTTTGATGCCTTGCGCGGGCTTGGTGGTGCGGCTTATAGTCCGGCCGTCGCTCAAAAAGCGACCGGGTTTGGCGACCCGAAGAACGAGCCCTCAATAATCCAGAGAGCTTAATGATGAATCGATACATTCCCCTAACCGGCCACGACTGCACCGTCCCAGCCCTGATCATCGACACCCAGGCACCTCTCGACGTCCTTCACGACGCCGCCGTGCACCGCATTCGGGCCGTCACCCAACTGCTGGAAAACCTGGCCTTCCGCGAACAACTCAGCAGCGATGCCGTAGTACTTTCAGACTTCGCCCATTTGCTGGCCATTCCGCTGCGCGATGGGTGTGATTTGCTGGATGTCATCAGTCGCAGGCTTAATGCCGATCCGTCCTGAGTGAAAATCGGGCGGCCTTTGTGTCGCCCGCTTTGCGCTCAATTCCCTTGGCCACTCTCTTTACGATTTTTCAACCAGGACTGTATCCAAACGCCTACCCCAGTAGGTATTGCATAGGCAAAAACACCGGGTAACATATCTACGATTTCAGCCCAACTAAAGTCCCATACACCAATCTTTGAATAATTAACCAGCACCCCCATGAGCTTTGCGATAACCCCCACCAACAAAAACAATAAAAACAGATAAATCAACAATAACAAAAACGCCTGCCACCTTGATCTAGGCTTAATCACTTTCCCTTCCCATTTCCTTCCCTTTTCTCCCAGAGTCACCTCAACAAACTATAAACAAACAAAGAAAATGTTTCACATAACTTCTTAACACTCATATCTGCAGAGTCTATTTTCACTACAGCCCATTTATCATTTTTATCAAAACCGACGCATCGCCCCTGCATATCATCACCAAAAATCATAACACTTTCGAATTGCGCCGCAGTCTCATCATCAAAAATATCACTTGCCTCTAGGAGGCCGTTATAAAGCATAAATCCGGCTGTTTCAATTTCCCCACTTCCGAACTCCTGCAAAAACTCCAAGTAATCATCAGGAGCATTTTTCTGCCCTACCTTTATTGCATTAAGACTGACATCATCTACAGCAGCCAAGCCATCAAGCAAATGCTCTTCTTTCTTACTCTTCAAAAAAGTTTTAATATCCACCTTCACCCCCTAATTTTTATCTGAAAAAATCTCTCTGGGCACACCTCCAGCACGATGTATTCCACCCTGATGCTGATCCGGAAATCAGAAAAAGGGGACAGATTTTTTTTATAGATTTTTCAACCCTAATTCAAATAAATCTGCTCCCTTTTTTTCCGCTCCCTTTTTTCACTTCTCTAGCAAGATCAAACAAACCGCCTCCTTTTGTTCTCAATTATCTTTTGGAAAATTTATCGAAAAAGCCGAAAGTAAAGTCTCAATAATTTTTCGATCTGCATCATTCTTCGCAAAACACTTAAGCACTGGGACAAGATGATAAAACAATAACTCGAGCCTGCTAGGATCTTTGGGCAATGCATCGTTAATGCATGCAACCATTAACTTAACTGGCATAATTGACGCGAAGGTTTCATATCCTCTAGCGCTAGAGAACGGAATTTTCTTAAAATAATAATCCGCTAAACGTTTCTGCTCTGGTTTTTTCCAAGATCTATGAGGAAGGAGTAATAAATCTTCACCCCAATTATCTGAAGTAAGCGGGTACCGGCTCAATATCCAAGCTGCCGCCTGATCAGAAGTCATTTTCGCCAACTCTTTACAGAGTGATATCAATCTTGAATCCATACCAAACTATTTCCTTGGATTAAATGAGTTTTCCGGTAACCCAGAGTTAGCCTTTAGAGTAGCAGGTGGCTGATAATGACCGGAACTATTATCCCATCTTGTTATTTTTCCTCGCTCTGGACCGTCATTATTACCAAAGCGTATAGAGCCGGCATATTTAACTTCCCCCCCACGCTACCCCAGATGGGTTGAAAATTGCTCATTCACATTTGGGCGGCTTACCTTGATAGTCCCATCCGGCAATGTGACAAAATCGTAAGAACCTGAAGGGGTAATTTTCCCCCACCTTGCCCTTGCAACCAATACCGGCCTGATTCGTCCTGGATAAGAGTTCTCACGGGCCGTTGCGAACAAAAGAACAAAAGGAACAAAAGGAACAAAAGGGGACAGATTTATTTAATATGCTCTTCAACTCTAATTTAAATAAATCCGCCCCCTTTTCTCTTCCTTTTCTCTCGCCCCCTTTTCTCTCTTTTCTTTTCCCTTAAAACAACAGTTAAAAGACATAACATCCTTTTACGTTAGAAGTTTCGTATCTCCATGACTTTATTAGCCGATCCGCAGCGACAAAAACCGAATATCGGCAATCTCTAATCCAAGTTATGTAATACCGCCTGCCTCCGTTTTCATTAACAACCTTATCAAAGGTCTTATTTTTATTTACAGGCGACCAATATGAGTCGCCACATCCTCGAGTGCAGTCTTTGTAAAGGTGGGAATCGAAATGAGTACCTACCCATAGATTCATTCCATTTTCCCAATTGGAATGGGAAGGTGCGCAGCCAGCCAAGGCCGACAATAATACTACCAAAAGCCATTTATTAATTTTCACGCTTTTTCTGCGACTCAATTGCTGGGCGGTACTTATCGTACAGTGCTCCATAATTTACAAGCAGAGCAGGCGGCATGCTGCCCAAATTTTCAAAAAACGACATATCAGCTTGTTTGTGAGCTTTCAAGTTAATCATCCAACCATCGTGCAATGTAGCAAACCCATTAAACCCTGGAATTTGGTTTAATATATTGCTGACTGGAGTACCGTGACAAACAGCAGAACAAAGGGGACATATTTATTTAATATGCTTTTCAAGCCTCATTCAAATAAATCTGTACCCTTTTCTCCCTACGCCTTATAGCGCCTATTGTTTCAAATCAGCTATTAGTTTAGCTATCACTAACTCGAAAGCATTCTGCAAAGCGCTACGGAGAGCTTCAGGGTTTGTTGAGTACTCTTGAGGTGTATACGCCTGGACATTTCCATCACTGAACGCTGTGACAATTTCGAAATTCCTCCAAACTACTGCGTCGCCGAGCTTCATGGTCGCTACAATGCCCACTGTTGGATAAAGCTCTGCACTGTAGTTTTTCAAGGCAAAGCCCCATTCGGACACGACGAATTCTATATGCGCATCGGCCCGGCCGCCCTCCGGTTCAACTTTGAATAAATGCTCAGCACTGATCCGTGCCTCCAACAGTTGTTTGAACAACTGCCCTGGATCTATTTCGTTACGCTGCAAGTTCAACAAAATTGCCTGCCGTGGACTTGAAGCTCCACCATCAGCCACTTTCGCGCCCGCTACCACACCCACGCCAGCCATAGCACTGGTAGCGACTTTGGACGAATCCGATGCCATTCCCACAGCCGCCCCGGCACCGGCACCTAAGCCGGCCCCCCAGGCTTGATCCATGCTGGTGTACTTGAACTGCTGCTCCGGGAATGAGGCAAGCAACACACTGACAGTTTTGATTTGCTGGCGGTTTTCAACGCTCAGATCTTTGGTTACACAGCCACTTAACACAAACAAACCAAAATAATAAATTATTAAATTTTTCATATTTATTAGCCAGACCTTTCAGTCCTCCCCCTCCACGGCTATAAAAACAAGAAATTCACTTTCAACAACATCCGAGGGGATAGACCTGTAAACAAAAATCTCATCTCCCAAATTCAAAATAAAAAGACGTTCTTCACAATCAAATGAAAAACCAACACCCACAACCCTATCCTCCACTGAGGATTTCACCAGAACAGCTGAGGACAGCGTTTTGTTTATAACATTACTAAAGCATGCATCGTCGGACATCGACGCAATTACTTGCGCGCCATACTCTTGCATATCGCACTCGGTTAATGGCTCCACGGACAGTCCTATCGAAACCCCATCACTATCGCAAAATAAACGGCCAGGAATGCTTCCTTCAAAATGTAAACTAATTTCTTGCGGAAAACCATGCGCCACCGAGCCTAACTTATGAATCAGTGCGTCCACCGACAAAAGCCTTTTGCCAATGGCAAGTATAAGCCACGCCTTCAACGAAGACTCTTTCATCATCTAACCTTCCCTTCCAGCGCACTTTTTACTGATGGATTTTGGTTGACGCCATCTTTCAAAATCGTCACAAACGTACCATTCGGCTTGGTCACCACGACATCATTGCCTTTTAACAAAATGGGACAGATTTATTTAATGCGCCTTTAAACTCTAATTTAAATAAATCTGTCCCCTTTTCTGCTTGGCTATCCCGCTGAGGGACGGGTGTGATCTGCTGGATATTACTGGACGAAAATTAAACGCGAAGATCTAAAGCAGAATCTGGGCAGTTAACTCATAACTGCCCGACCGACTTACAAGAAACCATTTTGTTAAAGAACCACCAAAACAGAACCTTTACACCAACTCAACCAAGCCCAATCAAAACTGTAGTATATCAACCAATTTGACCAGACAAAAAAATCAAACCACTAAGCTCTTTAGTCGCTCACCCGCACTGAGTAGTTCGTCGGCAGAAAGCGGAGTATAACTAATTACAATCAAAACCCCCTCTTCAAACTCACACACTTCTTCTACATAACCATTCAACAAATCAACAAGTTCAAGCGGCCCTTTTCCGAAGGCGCGAAAACACAATTCCTTATCGAAATAATTCGCCGCATTTATACGGAAAACGCCATCCCTACCGTTAACGTCTTTTTTTGTAGCATCACAAGCTTCCAACACTAAAGGCCAATCGCTCCTCGTAACATTCCAATCATGTAAAGCTGAGCGATAGGAGCCAAACGCCTTTATATAAACAGGAAAAACAATCTTCAACAAATATGAATAGTCGACTTTGGAGGCTGTGAATTCAATAAATAGCGTATCATCAAACTGCGCATCATCCTGGAGATACTTCTGATCTCGCAGAGCATATGAAATTCGACCTTTAACGCCGACTGGAAGTAGCTTATCCAATGACACCGAGGTCACCAACTCGCTTCCAATAGGGGGGACTTCAAAGGCATCGTTCAAATTCCACGGAACGCCCAAATCGCCTATAGCTCTCAAAAAATCTTTATGCCTCTCTTCGATAGACTCTGAAACACTAGGCCTATGTCGAAATTCGAGTTTATATGTGGTAATCACCGTGCCACCCTTACAGAAATATTTCTGATATTTGGCTCATTAAGTATATCTATTAACAAAAGGAGGGCGATATATTTAGTACACCTTCAAATTTTAATTTAAATAAATCTGCCCCCTTTCCTTTTCAACTTATTCATCATCCCAAAACTGCCCCGGCGGCGCATAGTTGCCATCTTCCAAGATGCTGCACCATCCAAAAAGCCTATAAAACATTTCAAGATCCAATATTTGGTAGATATCAATATCAACTTTTTTTAACGTCACCCGACCGTGTGCATAGTGAGAGTATTGCCCACCTACCCCACCTATCGCTCTTTTTTCAAGTTCTGCACGATCCCACTCCAGAACGGTTCCTGCAGCTTCTGGCAAAGGGTCCAAAAATTCAATTTCAAACTCCGTTGCAATTTTGCAAATGCAAGGAATCCGCCTTTGCTCGAGCAGGCTGTGGGTTAACAAATTCTCGGGAAACTTAATGCTTAATTTCATTTCAGAGCATCCTTTGGAACAACAACATAACCTGAAAAATTCTTTTCAAAATTAGTCGCGGGGCTAAAGTACTGCTTACCATGAGGATCACTGCAAAAGGGGACAGATTTATTTAATGCGCCTTTAAACTCTAATTTAAATAAATCTGTCCCCTTTTCTCGTGAGATTAAAAGGTGGTACCTACCCATCCATCTTTACTGGATACCCACGCAGACCGTGACGGCGCGCAACCCACAATCAGAAATACAACTACCATTATTACGCTAATTTTTTTCACGTTTTCTCTCCGTGAAAATGTGAAAAATGGGACATATTTATTTAATACGTTTTTCAACTCTAATTCTAAATAAGCCTTTCCCTTTTCTCACTTTTTTATTCATCTCCGCTCTGGCACCGACTCAACTTTTTCCATTTATATGATTTCGCCACGGCACGAGCAGTCCCTCCAACAAGACTCGATCAACAACACCATCATCAATGGCGCCGACAAAAGTTGTATCCAACTGAAACTCAAAGGAAATATTTTCCTTTTCCGATAACTTTTTTACGGCACAGACTATTTCTTCCACTTCATCTAGATTTTTTGAATCCATATCAACAGACAGTATATTCGGTTGCAGTGCTGAATAAATCTCCAACATTCCACCCACCACTTCCGCGCCCCCTTCGTCTATCGCGTCAATAAAGGTTGGCGGGGCAATGCTCCATATTCTTGACGCAGCGAGCTCATTCACGAGCTGCTGCACATTAGATCTAATAGACTGATCTAAGTCTTGAGCCACGTAGAAAATCAACTTTTGCTTCTCATGTTCTAGCGGTACGGAATGCATTATTCAGCTCCTTTTTTTGGAGGGTATGCCGGGAGAGCCGACCCTGGACCGCCTGGATTATATCTAAACCCTCCTGGCATATGCGCATCCAAATGCCGTGTATCAGGCAGTGGCACAGTAAGTGGCGAACCCTGAACATGGTGCATAGGAATTCTCTCGCCCTTTAGCCCTGCATCTTCAGGAAAAACCTTAACCCATGCATCGTCGACTTTTGGAGTCCGTCCTTTAGCAATCGCGGCCCGATTTTCAGTACTTAAGATTTGACCATACCCAAGGTCATCCCAATTATTACGCAGTGCTCTCCAATCTGCGGCATTTGTACGAACAACACCTGTCCTAGTCGCACCAGAAGTCACAATAGGCGCGGGAGGCACTACTTCGCCTGTCGCCTTTGGACCCGCCGCCTCTTCAAGGGAACCCGCGCCGACTTGGCTTCCTTTCCCCTTACCAGAGCTTGAACGTGAAGGCAGTGTGATCCCAACTCCGGCCTTAATTGCCTCCGCACCGAGCTTAACTAATGGCCCACCGCCCGCAGAGCTGATATCTGCTGCAATTTGGCTGGACGCGTCTAGGTTGTTCCCTATCACAAAACCAACCGCAGAAGCAGCACCGCCCTGCCCTTGGGATCTCAACCTACCTACCAGATCAACGAGTTTCTGATCATCGTTCGCCAAGGAAGTGGCAATACCTCGGCAGCGTTGCGGATCGCGTGCGCAAAGCGCATCCAACTCGTCATTTCTCTGCTGATCAAGTTCCGCATAGCGCTGCCTGACCTCACGCTTCTCTTGCTCCGTAGTCTTGCTATCTACCTCCCGAAGCATTTCCTCGACTTCTTCGTGGTAAAGATAGTTGAACGTCGTCGCCTTCTGAGCAATCTGAGAGCCTTTTTCCAAATCTCCATCGACCGCCGCAGCTGCTAACAAGCCTGTCAGCTGTGAAAGCATCAGCGTGATGTCGTCATTGCCTTGAGCAGCCCACACCAACTGATTGATGAGTGCCTCATTCAGCCCGGCAGCGGCAGCCCCGGTTTTGAAATCGCTACCTGTGGCTTCAGCCAGCAATCCCCCCATCAAAGCGTGCGCAATAATCTTTTGAGGGCTGCTATTGGGGAACGTGACGTAGTCACCCACCCAATTAAAACCGGTAGCCATTGCAACGTTGCCAGCCTCTCCCAACAGGGCCGCATTGAAGTTGTCGCCGAAGCTTCCCCCTTGAATGGCCGTCGATATTCCGCTAGAGATTACCGCCCGGCCACCGGTACGCAGCGCGATATCGCCTGCTGACGTCCAGGTGAAAATATCTTTGGAGGAGTTCGTAACCGCCAAGGTTGAACCCGTACTCGGGGTAACACCTTGGACTGTGCTTGTACTTGTGCCTGCACCTGCACCTGCACCTGCACCGTCAGCACCAGCGAACCAATTGGTGTCGGCATACTCAAGAGCCCCCGCCGTGAACCCGGCGACTGCTGCGCTTTTCAGGCTATTGGCGCTGACCGTTTCCTTAAGCGCTGCACCCAAATTGCCTTTGTTGTTGATGGTGCTAGTGACTGCCGTCGTACTCAGGCTGGTGCTCACCGCAAGGGTGGCTCCCTGCAACCCGAATCCTACCGGCCCCATGATCGCCGCCATCATGATCGCAATCGCAATCTTGGCACCGGCGCCCAACCCTGAGTTGTCGTACTTGAAGCTCTCGTGAATCTCCTTTACCTGGCGCCAATCAATGTCGCCACGTGCCTCAGCTTGCTTGAGCCAGGCCAAATTAGGATCAGCCTTGACCATCGCATCAACGGTCTGGCTTACAGTCTGCTGATCGACCTGTTTGACGTCGATACGAATGCCTTCGGCGGCCTTGATGACAAGCTGTCCTTGGGCAACCAACTCGCTCTGACGCAAGGTTTCGTCTGTATTACCTTTGCCCTTAGCGCTGAACCACGAGAGGTCGCTTTTGCTCTTAGTGTGGCTCTCATCGTGCAGGTCCTTGACGCCTTCAAAGACAATTGCACCACCGCTATCAAGGATGATGTCCTTGCCGCTATTAAGCTTCGCAACTTGATACAGCTGGTCGCCGTCGCTTTTAAGGACTAGGTTGCCACCTGTCTTGATCTCGGTCCCTACCTGGGTGGTGCGGGTCACTTCATCCATCTGCGCCTTTTTAGCGCCCCAGCTTCCCTTCTCCTTCATGTCATACAACGTATGCGTACTGTTCTCAGCCGCCAACAAACTCAACTTATCCCCGCTATACAGATAAGCCTCATTCCCCGCACTGATCCTGCTCGCCACAATCGTGGTATCACGCCCCGCCTGGCTGACGAAATCCCCACCCGCAGTCAGCACGCTTGCCACTTGAGTAGTCTGGTCGTCCGAAGTCTTGATGCGTTTTTTGCCGTCCTTTTCCTTGCCCTCGACGTTGTGCATGTCGCTGACCGAGGCGACGTTGAGGTCGCGGCCGGCGGCGATGTTGAGGTCTTTGCCGGCGGTGGCGGTGCTGCCAATGATGTTGACGTCTTGCCCGGCCTGCATGTTGAGGTTGCCGCCCGCCGTGACGCTGGCGGCGAGGTTTTTGACGTCGGTGGTGATGCTGGATTTCTCGCCGCCGTCGCGGGTTTCGTGTTTGACGCGGGTGTCGCTGGCGGCGATGAGGTTGAGGTCGCGGCCGGCGGTGAGGTTGGCGTCGTTGCCAGCGGTGAGAGCGCCTCGGTTGGTGAGGTCGCGGCCGGCGTCGATGGCGAGGTTTTCGCGGGCGACGATGGTGCCGGCGCTGGTGTCGGTGAGGGTGCGCATGCCGGCGCCGTCACGTACCTGGATGGCGGTGGTCTCGTTGGTGATGTCGCCTTTGAGCGCCGTGAGGCTGACTTGTTTGCCGCGGATTTCGCCGGCCATGGCGTTGCGGATGCTGTCTTGGGCGAGCAGGTTGAGGTTGTTGCCGGCTTCGACCAGGCCGCCGGTGTAGATGCTGCCGCTGCTGATGGCGGAGAGGTTGTTGCTGGCGCGCAGGGTGCCGACGTTGATCAGGTCACCGCCGGTGACCAGGTTGAGGTCGCGGCCCTGGATAAGGCTGTTGCCGCGCACGTTGCGCGAGTCGGCCTGGGCCAGGTACAGCACCGGTACGAGCACGGTCTGGCCGTCGATGACGCGGTTTTCCATCCACACGATGTCGTGGGTCAGGGCGCCGACTTGCTGGTCGGTGAGGGCCACGCCCAGGCTCAGGCGCAGGGCGTCTTTGCTGGCAAGGCCGTTGTCCATCAGGTAGCGGAACTGGTCGGCGTCGCTGTACAGGCCGCCGGCGAGGAAGCGCTGGCCGGTTTGCGCGAGCACGGCGTCGCGGATCAAGCGGGTTTCGTACTGGCCGTCACCGAGGCGGCGCCAGGCGTTGTCGGCGTTGAAGCCGAGCTTGCCGAGCAGGTAGTCGGAGCTGAGGAAGCCCGATACGGAAGTGAACTCGGGGTTGGTTTCGATCAGGTAGTGGCTGGCGGGGTCGGCGTTTTTGACGAACAGGCCGTACTCGCCCTTGGGCAGTTGGAAGGTGGGCGAGGTGGTGGGGTCGACCGGGGCAAACGCGGTGCCGGTGTAGTCCACGGGCACGAAGCCGCCACCAGGGGCCACGCCTAACACGGGCAATACGCTGCCGGGCGCCTGGGCGCTCGGGTCGTTGACGTGTTTGCTCAGGTTGATATTGATGCCGCCGACGGGGATGCCGGTCTGGTCGTCGCCGAGGGTGCCGGTCAACTGGGCCAAGGTGTTGTTGTGCAGCGTGCCGTTTTGCAGGGTGCGGGCGACGTTGAGGTTGACCGTGCCGCCCGCTTGCAGGGTGGCGTCGTAGCCGGGGCCGCTGTTGTTGGTCCAGGTGGTCACGTCACTTGCGTAGGCGAACGGCAGGCTATTGGGTGAGCGGCTTTTCAGTTCTTCGAAGCGCGCCTTGTCGAAATTCCCGGCCGCCGTGGCCGCATTGAACGCGGGCACGTCGACGTATTGCATGCGTTCAAACAAATCGTCGGAGACGTGACCTGGCGTGCCGATGACAAGCTTGCGCTGGCCCGTGCGCGTGGCGGCGCCCTGGTTGAGCAGGTCACCGGCGGTGATGCTCAGGTCGCCATTGGCGGCCATCAGGCTGTAGCGGTTCTGCACGTTGTCGCCTTGCAGCAGCATGTTTTTGCCCGCCACCAGGCGTGCCGCTACCGAGTCCTTGGTCGCCGCCTCAAGGTACGTCTCGTAGATGGTGATCTCGCCGCGTTCCCAGTTGTCGCTCTCGCCGCAGTGCTGGCCACAGATCCAACTCAAGCTGCCGGTGGTCAGCGTTTGCCCGAGTTCGAATGCGTCTTTGGCGTTTTCGATAAAGCCCGCATTGATGCCGATCGAGCCTTCGCTTTCCACGGTGCCGGAGCGGTTGCTGAACAGCACGGCACGCCCGCCATCGCGGGCGGCGAAGCTCAGGTTGCCTTTGCTGTAGACATCGCCATAGCTGTTGCTGAAGCCATTGCTGCGCAAGGTCATGTCGCCGCCGCTGAACAGCAGCGTGTCGGCGGCATTGGTGATGCCGTTGACCGCGGTGAGGTTCACCGCGCCCTGGGCACCGAGGGTGCCACGGTTGTTGATTTGCGCGGCGGCGATGTCCAGTTGCTGGCGGGCGGTGAGGAAGCCGAGGTTGTCCAGGGTGCCGCCCAGGGTCAGGCGCGCATTGGTGGCTGCCAGGCGGCCGCCGTTCTGGCTGAGGTTGTTGGCGACGACGGTGAGTGTTTGCAGGGCCGAGACGCGGCCGCTGTTGGTGATATCGCCGGTGGTGATGCTGATGTCACCGTCGCTGAGCAGTTCGCCGCCGTTGTCCAGGCTGGCCACGCTGAGGATCAAGCCCTTGGCGCTGGCCATGCGGTCGCCGGCCTTGAGGGCCAGCCCTTGGTCGCTCTTGTAGGTGAGCACGTCGTTGAGTTGCACGCGGCCCAGGCCGTCGACCTTGCCGAATGCCCAGTCGGCGCTGCCCATGCCCTGGATATTGCCCTGGCCGCCTGCGAGGCTGGCGGTGTTGAGGTGGAACAGGCCGGTGCCGGCGTGTTGCAGCATGCCGTTCTGGTTGTTGAGGCTGGCGGCGTCAAGGCTGAAGGCCTGGCTGCCGAATTCGAGGGTGCCGTTCTGGTTGTTCAACGCACCGCTGAGGTTGAGTTTGCTGCTGGCGCCGCCCAGGGCACGCAGTTGCCCGCTGGCGCTGTTGTCCAGGTTGCCGCCGGTGAGGGTCAGGCCCTGGTTGGCTTCGATCAGGCCGCCCTGGTTGCTGAGGGTGCCACGTGAGGTCAGGTTGAGCTGGTTACCGCTGATCTGGCCGCCCGCGCTGTTGTCGAGGCTGGCGCCGTTGACGGTCACTTGTTCTTTGCCGAACAGCTTGCCGCCACGGTTGGCCAGGGCTTGGACGGTGAGTTGCAGGTTGCCGACCAGGCTGGCCATCAGGCCGCCGCTGGCGTTGTCGACGCTGTTGGCGGTAACGGTCAGGCTGTCGCCCTGCACGGTGCCGCCCTGGTTATCCAGGCGGGTGGTGTTCAGTTCGGTGAGGGCGCCGCCGCTGAGGATCAGGCCCTTGCGATTGCTCACATCCTGGCCGCTGTAGCTCAGGCCTTCGGCGCCGGCCAGCAGTTGGCCGTTGTCGTTGTTCAGGTGCTGGGCGGCGATGTCCAGGCGCTTGCCGCGCAGGGTGCCGCCGTCGTTGTTGAGGGTGGTGAGTTGCTTGACCAGCACGCTACGTTCGCCCGCGTCGATCTGGCTGCCGACGTTGGTGAGCAGGTCGCTGACCTTGAGCACCACATCACCGCCATCGCTGACCAACGCGCCTTTGTTGCTGTTGTTGAAGGTCTGCGCGGTGACGTCGACGGTCTGGCCCAGCAGGATGCCGGCGCTGTTGTCCAAGCGCTCGCCTTGCAGTTGCAGCAGGCCCTCGCTCTGGATGCGGCCCTGGGCGTTGAGCAACTGGCCCGGGCCCTTGAGCAGCAGGCTTACGCCCTGGGCGCCACCGGCCAGCAGGCCGGCGTTGCGGTTGTCGAGGCCCGAGGCGCGCACGTCGAGGTGGTCACCCAACACGCGCCCGGCGCGGTTGTCGATATCGCCGCCGGCCACGTCGAGCAGCAGTTGCTTGCCGACGATGGTGCCGCCCTGGTTATCCAGGTTGGCGGCGTGCAGTTCGATATCGCCCTGCCCGGCCTGCAAGCGGCCCTGGGCGTTGTTGAGCTGTTGCGCGGCGGTGAGGGTGAGCTTGCCGGTGTCGGCGCTCAGTACGCCGCCTGCGTTGCTGCTGAGGGTGCCGGCCTTCACGTTCAGGTCGGTGCTGGCCTGGGCGAAACCCTGGTTGTTATTGAAGGTGTTGGTAACGGCGAGGTTGAGCGCGCCGCCGTCAGCCTGGATCAGGCCCTTGAGGCTGTTGTCGAGGTTGCTGGCAGTGACGGTCGCGGTCTTGGCCACCAGTACGCCGTTCTGGTTGTTCAGGTTGCCGGCGTTGACGGTCAGGTCGTTGGCGATGACTTGCCCGCCGCTGTTGTTCAGGTCGGCGCTGGTGAGCACCAGGCTGCCACCGGCCATTTCGATACGGCCCTGGCGGTTGTCCAGGGAGGCGCTGTTGAGCGTGGCGGCCTGGCCTTCGCCGAAGCGGATCAAGCCGCCGAGGTTGACGATGGCCGGCGAGTTGATCGCCAGGCTCTGCTCGCCAAACAGGCGAGCGCTGGCGCCCTGGTTGGTGAGTTTGGCGCTGCTGACCTCGACGGTCTTGGCCTGGATGATCGCGCCCTGGTTGGTCAGCGCTTGCGCGGCGGTAATCGCCAGGGCGCGGCTGGCCAACAGGTTGCCGCTGGTGGTGACGGTTTGCGCGTTCACCACCAGATCGCCGGTGGTGTTGCGGCTGTTATCGGCGGCGACGCCGGCTTCGATGATGCCGGGGTTGTTCACGCTGGCCGCGTTGATCTCGACGCGCTGGCCGGCGGCGATGCTCTTGCGGTTGACCAGCGCCTGAGCGCTGGTGACCTGCACATTGCCGTTGGCGTAGACCTTGTCGGTGAGGTCGACGTTTTGCGCGGTGACCTTGACGTTACCGGTGGCCGCCGCCTGCGCCATGCTGAGGCGCCCATTGGCGTCGAGCTGAATATCGCCACCACTGGCCGCCAGCGTGCCGTCGAGCTTCACGCCCACACCGGCCTCGGTGCCCACCAGTTTGATCGCGCCGGCATACATGCCGCCCAGGGCCGAGGAGTCGATCGCCAGCTCGGGCTTGGCGCTGCCGTCATCGGCACGGGCGGTGGTTTTCAGGCTTTGCGCGTCGACGTCGTTGCGCCCGGCGATCACGTTGAGTTCGCGGGCGTTGATTTGTGCGTTGATCTTGGCCGAGCGGGTGATGATATCGAAGCGTTCGACATTGCTGGCGTTCAAGCCTTCGCCGTCGATGGTCACGGCGCCGCCATCCACTTCATAGCGCTGCAACTGGCCGCTTGCATCGAGTACCGGTTTGCCGGTGGTGAGGGTGACGTTGGGGGTGTTGATAAAGCCGCAACCGCTGCACGTCACGCCGTACGGGTTGGCGACGATGACCTTGGCCGACTGCCCCGCCACTTCGGTATAGCCGCGCAACTGGCTGGGGCTGCCGCCGTTGACTTCGTTGAGGATGACGTTCGCCGCGCCGCCCTTGAGGTTGGGGTTGCCGACAATGATCCCGCCCAGTTGGGTGTTGACCATGGCGGTGTTGCCGTTGTTGAGGATCACGCCGTTGGGGCCGACGTTGTAGTCCTTGAACTGGTTATGGGACAAGCCCGCGCCATTGGGGGTAGCGATGTTTACCACCGGCACGCCATTGCCCGCCGCGCCCACGGTGGTGCCCGGCGCACTGACCACAATGCCCTCGGCCTGGGCCAGCAGCGGCTGCCAGAACAGTGCGTTGGCAAGGATCAACGCCAGCCCGCGCTTGGGCAGGCCGAAGAACGCGTCCCGGCGCTTCAGGGCGGCAGAAGGTTGGCGGGCCAGGAAGGCGAATTGGCGAACATCCATTGTCAGGCTCTCATGCAGCGGGGCGTTGAATTACAGGAAAAAATCCATGCGGAAGTAGATCGGCGCTTCGCGCTCGGTCACCACACCGGGTCTTTCTAACGAATGAGCAAAGGTCACGCTGGTGCTGACGTGTTTGCCACGGGCGAACAGCTCCAGGGAGTTGCTGGACACCCGGCCATGAACGTTGTCGTTGTAGCGGTCGTTGCGGATCACGCCTTGGTCATAACCGACGCTGGCGCCGTATTCGGCGAAGGCCGGGCGCATCCAGTCGAGGGTCACCGGGCGTGCCCAGCGCACTTCGTTGCGCCAGTAGCCGCCGCTGTCGCCGGTCAGCAACTGGTCCTTGAAACCGCGCACCGACGCCGAGCCGCCGAGGCTCATGCGCTGGGGCGAAAACAGAATGTCTTCGCTGCGTTGGCCGGTGGCCAAACTGCTGAAGCTGAACGACTCGCCCCACAGGCTGAACGGTTGCAGGTAGCTGACGGTGGCGGTGTATTTGCGGTAGCGCGAATTGGGCTGACGCCGACCGAGCGGGTCACGCTCGTCTTGAGACTGGGCGTCGAGCAGGCCGATGCCGCTTTGCATGCCCAGGTCCAGGTTGACGAAGGCACTGCCGATGCGCCGACCGTGGTTGACGCCCAGTTGCAGTTCGCTGAGGCGGTTGCTGCTGGCCTCGGTGCGTGTGTCGAGGATGTAGTTGTTGGTACGCAGGTGCGCCAGGCCGACGTTGACCGAGGTCTTGCTCACGTCGTCGCGATGGATCACCCGCTCGGCGCGCAGTTGGTGGTTCTGGTTGTCGCCGTCCTGCTTGAATTTGAAGCCGTCGGTCACGCCGTAGGTGCGGTAGTCGCTCTCGCTGTAGGTGTAGCTGAAGTTCCACCAGCCCCAGGGCAGGTTGTAGTAGAGCATGGTGTTTTTCGAGGTTTTCTGGTGGTCGCTGATGGCGTCGTGGCCGCCGCGCAGCATCAGTTGGTCACCCAGGCCCAGTGGGCTGTCCCACTCAAGGCCAGCGCCCCATTGCTGTTCGCCGGTGCTTTTCTGCCCATCGTTGTTGCGCGACAGGCTGGCGCGCCAGGGCTTTTGCGCGGTGTTCTTGACCACCACGTCGCTGCCGCCGATTTGCTTGCCGGGGGTGAGTTCTATCTGCGCCTGTTTGGACGGCAGGCGGTTGAGCTGGTCCACCAGTTGCTCGATTTCACGCAGGTTAAGTGCTTCGCCGACCTTGCCGGGAAACGCCATGGCCAGTTCGCGGTCGGTCACCGTGCTGCCTTCGGCGCTGCGCAACGCTTCGAGCTTGCCTTCCACCACCAGCACTTGCAGATGGCCGGGGGAGAGGTCTTGCTGCGGCAGGTAGGCACGGCTGGTGACGCGGCCTTTGCCCAAGTAGTAGTCGGTGATGACCTTGAGCAACTCGTTAAGCTGGGATACGCCCAGACACTGGCCGATGTAGGGCTTGAGCAAGCGCTCGCGGTCGGGCGCCGGCAGGCTGTCGGCGCCTTTGAGTTCGATGGTTTTGATCGGGAAGCAACGGGTGTCGGCCGGGGTTGCCGGGGCTTGGGGCTTGTCCGCTTTGCCGGGCAGATCCTGAAGCTCCTGGAGGCGCCGCTGTTGCTCTTCAAGCAAGCGGTTCTGCCGGTCGCGGATCAAGTCTTGATCGCCAGGCGTGGGGGCGGCGGATGCACTGTTCAGGCCCATGCAGGTGAGCAGGAGGGTGCAGAGCAGTAACCGGGTCCGTGGCAATAACGAAGACATGTTCGATCCATCGAAAATCAAGGGCCGCGAAACTAACATCGAACTTCCAGCCCGCCTAGAAACGGGCGACGTGGGGCCGTTCGACTGATTAGTTTTCTAACCTGTTGATTATTAATGATAATTTTTCATCAAAAGAGTTTAAGTCGGGCACTTGCAGTGATTATTCCGACAAGTGGCAACTGTTTTGATGGCGATTCGACGAATGACTTTCCGACTGCCATTACTTAGCCATCAGATGTTCGCCGAGTTAGATTAGTACCGGAGAAGGGGGAAAAGTTCGCGGGGGTTTTGTGAATTGGATCCCATTTATCGGAATTGCGACACGTGCGTTGAATCAGGTGGGGAGCACTCGCGTCATTTTGTAGGAGCGAGCTCGCTCGCGAAAAACTCACAGGCGCCGCGTTTATTCAGAAAGCACGCGTTATCGCTGGCGTTTTTCGCGAGCAAGCTCGCTCCTACATAATGCCCTTGTCTTTGTCGGGTACCAGGGTCAGGCCGGGGCGTTCGACGTCTCGGGAGACGTGGGACTTCACTTCTTCGACGCCGCCCTCTTCATCGTTGTGAATCACCAGCACGCCGGGGCGGCGCAGTTGTTCGAGGTCGCCGTCGCCCAAGTTGAAACTTTCACTCAGGTGCTGGTCGCTCAGCGCATTGGCCTCGGCGCGGCGCTGGGCGAATTTGCGCCCGCGATGCTGCTGATAACGTGCCCAGCTGATCAGGATCACCGCATTGAACAGCGCGATCCACAGGTAAACCTGCAAGGTGTTGAGCGCAGCAAAGATAGGCGCCTCGATGCGTGGGCCGCCGTGGGTTTCAAGCATGGCGCTGATGCCTCGCGCCAGCAGCCAGATCAACCCACCCCAGGCCAGCAGTGTCAGCAGCACATCGACGATCCACATCAGTGTGTTTTGGCGAGTTCTGACCAGTTTCATGATCACGCCTCCTCTTGTGCAGGTTTGATACCGCGGTCCGGGCTGACCCAGCGTGCGCGTTTCTGATGCTGGTTGAACAACACCTTGGGAAAGCTGACCAGGGTGGTGAGCAGGCTGACCAGCCAGAACACCATCGGGTACCACACGGTCCAGAACAGGGTTTTCCACAGGTCTTTTTCGTAGCGCCGGTCGATCAGGATGCTCACCGCAAACTGCAACAGGCACACCATGGCGAGCACCAGCCCGGTGAACGCGGGCGGCACCAAAGAGCTCACGGTGATCGCCGCCGGCAGCGTGACGAATTTACCCACGGCCCAGAAGATCACCGACAGCAGGAAGGTGAAGGCCCAGCCGGTGGACAGGCAGTATTCGAACAACAGCGGCCACAGGTAGCGGTGGCGCCATTGCCAGATGCCACGGATGTTCTTGAACAGCACTTCGGCGCCGCCCTGGGCCCAACGCAGGCGTTGCTTCCACAGGCCGCCGACGGTTTCGGGCATGAGGATCCAGCATAGGGCGCGCGGCTCGTAGAAGATCGCCCAGTGATCGAGTTGCAGCTTCCAACTGACATCGATGTCCTCGGTGATCATGTCGGTGCTCCAGTAGTCGATGCGGTCCAGGGCCTTCTTGCGAAACGCCACCACCACACCGGAGACCGTGAAGATCCGACCGAATACCCGCTGGGTACGCTTGATCAAACCGATGATCGAGGAGAACTCGCCCACCTGCACCCGGCCGATCAGGGTCGAGCGGGTACGAATGCGCGGGTTGCCGGTGACGGCCCCCAGGCGCGGGTTGTCGAGCATCGGCGCGACCATGTAGGCGGCCGCGTTTTTGTCGAGCAAGGCATCGCCGTCGATGCACACTAGGTATTCGCTGCGGGCGGCCACGGCGCCCATGCGCAGGGCCACGGCTTTGCCCTGGTTCTGCGCCAGGTGCAGCACGCGCAAGCGCGGGTGTTGCAACGCCAGGGCATCGAGAACTGCGGCGGTGTTGTCGCTGGAGCCGTCGTTGACCGCGATCACTTCGATGTTCGGGTACAACTGGCCGAGGGCCGCGCCAATGGTGTCAGCGACGTTATCGCCCTCGTTGTAGCAAGGGATGATGATCGAGATCAGCGGCTCGCCGGCCAGGGTCGGCGCCGGCGTGTCTTCTTTCCACGGCCAGTGGCGTTCCCAATGCAGCCAGAAGTAAAGGCCACCGGCGATCCACAGCGCCGACATGAACAACGGGTAGAAGAACACGAAGTCCATCAGGAACTGCCCGGTCACCAGGAAGATCAGGCCCAGGGGCAAGCCCAGTACCAGTGCCAACACGAATAGAGCCAGGATTCTGTCAACCATGATCAAGGGTTCCATTGGTTGGAGAGAGCCGGACGAATAGTTTTCAAGTCCGGGGAGTTTTCCAGGAAGTTGTCCGGGTAGTAGCCGAAACTGGTGACGCCCTGGCGTTTGAGTACACCCATCCACTCTGCCAATTGCTCAGCGCTGATATCCGGTGCGGCCTGGGTGCGCCAGTCTTTGGCTTGCAATTCGAAGATGGTTTTTTCCATGGCGCCGGGGCGCGCCTTGACCGTGGCGATGAGTTTTTCCAGCCAGGCGTTGGAGGTCTTCACTTCCTGGCCTTCCATCAACGGCATCGCCATCGGCGCGGTCCAGTCGTAGGCCTGGAGGAAGTCATCAAGGTTCTGCGCGAACCAGGTTTCGCTGCCAGGGTTGAGCATCGGCTCGGCGAAGATATTGCGCGCGGTGAGTACCTGCGGCCCACGGATAGCGCGGACCTTGGCGGTGAGCTCATGGGTGAAGTCGATCAGGTAGCGGCTTTTGAAACGGGTCCAGCGCTGCATCACGGCCGGGTCGGCACGCAGGGCGGCGATGCTGTCCGGCAGGCCTTGGGCCGCATAGGCCTTGAGCGCTGCGGGGCTGGCGTCTTCGAAGTCGTTGAACACCGCATCATCGTGGTAAAGGATGCCGTCAATCGGCCCTACAAGCGCCAGGTCTTGGTAGATCTCACCGATGATCTGCCGCACCTTGGGATCAAACGGCGACAGGCGCTTGTATTGATCCGGGTCGGGGCCGACCTGGCCGGTTTTCGGGTCCCAGCGGGTGACACGCGGCAGCTTGGGGTCCAGGGCAAAACTCAGCACCGGCATCCAAGCGTACACACTGGCATGGGCACGGGTATGCAATTGCCAGGCAACCCGGTTGAACAGGTCGGCACGCATCGGCAGGTGACGGTTAGGGAAGTACAGCGAATGCACCAGGCCGTCGCCCTTGGGGTCGGCGAAGGCTTGCAGGAACACGGTGCCAGCACCCATGTCCACCACGCGCTGAACCAGCACGTCGAGGTTGCGTGCCTGCTGGGCCGGGTCGGGGTCGTACACGTTGTCCAGGTCTACGTGCAGCACGCGCATCGGCGCTTTGGTCTGCACGGCGACCATGCTGTTGGCAAAATGCTCGCCGTCCGGGTCTGAGGCCACCAGAAAGCGTGGGCTGTTCATCAGGTTGCCGAGGTCGTCGAGCCCGTCTTCCAGGGTCAGCGCCATCTCGTAGCCGTGCTCGCCGACCACCGCCAACGAGGTGCCATCGGCGGCCCCGTACGGCCACACCCATACACGGGGCGCCTTGCCGGTGACGGTTCGGATTTTGTTCGAAATCGCGGCGACGTCAGCCCGCATACGCGCCTGGAACTGCGCTTCGCTTTCGTAGCCGTTGGTTTTGGGGTCAAAGCTTCGCGTGGTGGCGGCCGGTTCCAGGTTGCCCTGGGGGTTGGCCAGGATGCCCTTGTGATTGGCGTCGGTGTGGGCGGCGATTTCCACCAGGCCAGACTGCGACACCTCGCGAATCTGCTGCCACGTCAGGAACTCTCCCCGTGGTCGTGGCGTACCGGCAAAATCCACCGGTTGGTTCAACGGCGTGTCGATCCAGGACCCCACCGGTGCCAGCAATGCAGGCCAGTGGTAGGCACGCAGAATCGGCATCACGCGGGTGTAGAAGCTGGAATAACCGTCATCGAAGCTGAGCATCACCGCCTTGGGCGGCAATGCCGGGCCGCCGCGCCTGGCCGCCAGAATCTGGTCGACGCTTACCGCCTGGTAGCCATTCTCCCGCAGCCACGCCAGTTGCTCGATCAAACGCTCGGTGCGCACCGCCACCACGGCTTGATCGGGGTCGCGATCTTCCACGTCGTGATAGGCAATGCCCAAAAAGTGGTTCTTCGGCCACGGCGCTTCGTTGGGCGCTATCGGCCGTTCGGCGGGTGGGGTGTAGGGCGCGGGTTGTTGGGCGCAGGCGGCGGCCAGCATTACACCCAGGACCAACAAGCAACGGCTGAGGACGGTCATGGTCAGGCTCTTTTAGAAACGGTAAGTGAGGTCGACGAGCAGGCGCAGATCGCGTTCGCGATCACCGTCATAAGGTCGGCTGATCAGGCTGAGGTTGGCGCCCATTTCCAGTACGTCATTCCAGCGATAGCGTTGGCCGTAGCCAATCAGGCCAATACCGCCGGTGGAGTAGTCACGCTGGCTGTAGGTACCCGCGCCGATTTGGAACTGCTGACTCCACTGGGTTTCGTAGCGGTGATAGAGCACGTGATTGACGTTGATCATGGGCAACACCGTGAAGTCCGACTTCGGGTTGAAGTACACGGTGTCTTCCTTGCTGTTGCGGCTGGCGCCCACTTCCAGGCCCAGGTCCACTTGCACATGGGGCGAGCTGTAGAGGCCCTCGCGGCCGGTGAGCAAGGCTTCGAAGCGGTCGTTGCCGTCGCTGAAATGGGACGGGCTGAGGGTCAGTTTCCACTCGCGGCTTTCGTTGGCGCGCCAGCGGATAAAACCGCTGCCGCCGTTGGCTGTGACACCGTCATTCAGGGCCCGCAACGGCGTGGTGCTGAGCAAATAACCAAGGCTGCCGCCGTATTGCCAGTGGTCGTTGATGTCGCGGGCAATCGACACGCTGGCGCCTTGCTTGGAACCGTCGCCATAGGAGTGGTTGGACACTTCGGCTTCGATGGTCATGTCACGGGTGCGACGCTCCACGCCCACGCGCTGCCAGCGATGTTGGCCAGTGCCCTCCTGGAAGTCGGCGGTGGCATAGCCGGCACCGGCGAACAGGCGCCAATCTTCGTCGATGGGAGGCGTGTAGATCACGCTTTCAATGCCCCAGTCTCGGCTGCCGGAGACGGCACCAGCGTCGTTGTTATTGCCACCACCGTAGCTCTTGCCGGTGTAGGCCTCGACACGCAACTCGGCCATGTCGTGCACATCGCGCAGGCGGCTCAGGCGCTGCACCTGACGGTTGTCCGGGTTACGGGCGAGCACGTCGTCGGTGAGCGCGTCCATCTGCCGCCATTCTTGCAAGTCCATGGCGGTATAGGCCTGGGAGACTTCCAGGCCGATATCGCGGGGAGCCTGGGTTTCGGTTTCCTTGAGCGTGCCTTCGGCGCGACGCGGCCAGTCGCGGGCGCGGTACATGTCGGCCTGGGCCAGACGCAGGCCCACATTGCCCGGTGCCTTGGCCACCAGGGCTTCCAGGCTGGCTTCGCTGCCGGGCAGGTCACCGCCATAGGTACCGGCCTGGGCGGATAATTGTTGGGCGTCCATCCAGTTGTCATTGGGGTTACCAATGGGCAAGCCCTTGAGCTCAACGCGGGGGTTTTGCTCCTTGGCCAGGTTGTTAGCGACCTGGCGAGCCTCTTCGACCTTGTCGCTTTCCAACAAGGCGTAGAACAGCGCCGTGCTGTCATCGACCCGATAGCTGGCATCGGTGTCGGGGGCGGTGAGTACCTGGCGGTACAACGGCTCGGCCTTTTCCGGCTGGCGCTGTTCCAGGTAAGAGCCGGCAACCCAACGCAACGCGTAGGTAGGTAGTTGCACGCCTTCGCCAGTGAGGGTCTGGTAATCGCGGATCACCTCGGCATGCCGTGCTCGCGCTTTGAGCGCGCCCAGGCGGTCAATGCGCCAGCGGATGACGTCGTCCTTGGCTGTGGCGTCCGGCGCCCAGCGACTGATCAGTTTGTCGTAGTCCTGCAGGGCACGGTCTGCGATGACGTAGCGTTCCTTCTCGCTGCGTGTGGCGAACTCAGCCATGCGCACACGCTCGGCGGCAAGGTCACCTTCGAGGCGGCGCTGGGTGACCGCGTCCACCAGCCCCGGGCGCTTGGCCGAGAGGCGCAGTGCCGGCTCCGGCAGCCGCGCCTTTTGCAGGGCAACGATGTATTCACGCGCCACTTCGGGTTTATCGCCCGCCCGGATAAAGGCTTGGTCGAATTCGAACAGCGCGTCGTAGTTCAGGCCGGCACGTGTCAGCGCATATCCCAGGGCCATGCGGCGATTGGGGTCATTGGGTTGCGCCGCCACCAGCGTGCGCAGGCGTTGTACCGCTTCGTTGGCTTTGCCGCCATCGGCCTGGGTGAGGGCCTGGCCCAGTTGCAGGTCGACGTTATTGGGTTCACGCAGCAGCGCCTGGCGATAGACCGCTTCGGCCTGAGCCCACTGCTTTTGATTGCGATAAGTGCGCGCCACCGTGGCGAGTGCCTGGGTGGTGAGGTTGCGATGCTTGCCTTGCGCCTCGTAAACCTTGAGCACTTCAGCATCTTGCCCGGCCCAGCCGGCGATCACCAGGTGGTCACTGACCTGGCCTGGGGTCTGGCGTTCGGCGGAGAGTTGGCGAAGCTGGGTCAGCGCCGGCGTGAAGTGACCGTTGCGGGCCTGAATGATCAAGGCATCGTAGGCGGGGTCGGCAAACGCAAGGCCTGGGACCAGCAATTGGCTGCACAGTGCGGCTCCGATAAGCAGACGCAACCGGCCTGAGGCACTGTAGGGGTGGTTTCGCAGCATGTCGTGAGCTTCCTTACACACGGAAAGCTCTAACGATAGATGGTCCTGAGCGAAACGCTTCAGGGTGTCGGCGTCTCGGGACCCGACCTAGCTTTCCTGTAGGAACTATCCCTTAGGGAAGTAGGGGGAAGCACAATTCAGAACAATTGTTCAGAATTGTACGATCGCGATTTTTTGCCCTCACACAAAACAAAAGTGGGAGCCGGGTTTGTGTGGGAGCCGGGCTTGCCCGCGATGCAGGCACCTCGGTCGTTCAGCCAGACCGGGGCGATGCTATCGCAGGCAAGCCAGCTCCCACATTTTTTACTGCATTTCAGGTTTATTGGGCGCCGCTGACCGCACCGGCTTTGGACATCACAAAGCTGAGGAACTGCTCAACGGTCATCTTCTGGCCGTTGAAGGTCACCTCGTTGTTGGCGTAGTGCAGCTTGGAAACCACGTCGGTGCCCACCAGGGTCGCCATTTGAGTACCGACCGCCATGCTGCTGACCATCTCGGCCGCCATCTGCGATTGCTGTTCGATGGCTTGCGGGTCGGTCACGCCGCCCACCTGGGCTTGCAGGGCCGCCACGTCGCTGATCATCGGCTTGGACAGGGTCAGGTTGGCATCCAGCAGCGAGACCATTTGCTTGCCCAGTTCAACCGGCGGCAGCTCCATGGACGTTGGCTTGGCCAGGTCCACCACCAGGTTGAACTTGCTTTCGCCACGGGTTGTTTTGAGCGACAGGTTTTCCACGGCCAGTTGCGGCTTGGCGGCCAGCACCTGGTTGACGTTGGCTTCCGCCAGGGCTTGCTCGGCTTCGGTCATTTGCAGCTCCGGCACCGGTTGACCGGCAGCAGCGGCAGCTTGCACCGGTTGCATCTTGTCCTGGTAGAGCTTGGTCAGCACCAGCATCGCCGGAATGTCGACGTTCTTCATGCTCACGGCCATGGCGGCCGAACCGACTGCTTTGCCCTGGTAGCCGATCTCGTCGATCTTGTAGTCGACGCGGCCAGCCAGGTTGTTGTCCTTGGTTTCGCTGGAGTCTTTCTGCTCGAAACCCTTGAGGGTCAGCACGGCTTTCTGCGGGCCGAAGGTGACCTTGGTGTCGGTCAGCTCCACGGTGTTCTGGCCGGTGTAGAAACCGAAGGTGGTTTTTTCCAGGTTGCTGGCGACGGTCAGGCCGGCCAGCTCCGCTTCGAACGGTGCGCCTTCGGCGTCCACTGCGGCAACCTTGAGGCTGTTCATGAAGCCTTCGGCCTTGACCTTCTGGCCTTCGGCGCTGCTGTCGAAGTTGAGGTTGGCGCCGGAGAAGCTCACCGAGGAAGTGGCGTCCTTGAACTCCAGGGGCAGCAATTCGATGTTGCCGCTCACCGAACGGCTATAGCCGATATTCGCCACGCCTTTGAGCGGCGACACGTCTTTGCTGGCGGCGAACCATTTTTCGGTGGTGGGGTTCTTTTCCAGTTCGTAGTGACTGGTGGCCATGACCGGCAACCACTTGAGGGTCACCAGGCGCGAGAACGGCAGCGGGCCGTGTTCGATGTGGTCGACGAACAGCAATTCGGGGTTCGGGTTGTCTTCGCCGAACACGCTGCCTTGGCCCTTGAGGCGATAGTGCGCGGTGCTGCTGAACACGCCACGGTCCAGGGACACCAGCTCCAGGGTCACGCTGCCATCGACGCCGGCCATGGAGGTCTGCAGTTCTTTATTGGCGCTCTGGATAGCGGTTTGCAGGACCGGCTCCAGTTGTTTACCGGTGTACCAGGCACCGCCCGCACTGACGGCGCCGACGGCGACAACAAAACCCAAGAAAACAACGGCTGGCTTATTCATGAAGTGACCTGATCAAATCCTGTGAGAAGTGGGCTGTCTTCCTTGAACCCTGTAGGGGTTCCTGTAGGAGCGAGCGTGCTCGCGAACAACGCATGGGCACCGCGTTCATTCAGAATGCCCGCGTTATCGTTGGCGTCTTTCGCGAGCAAGCTCGCTCCTACAGTCGTGGCCCGTGTGGCCAAAGGCTGGGGAAGATTAGCACTGGCGGGCGTAAACGGCCCAACCTTTCAGAGGGATCAGTTCAGCAGGAGTTCAGGAGTACTCCTGTTCGACTTCATCCAGTTGGTGATCAAAACTCTTCAAGCGTGCGGTCCAGGTGTACACCAGCACCTCGAACTCGCGATGTATCACGGCATTGCCGGGGGTGTCGGCCTTGGGGTCGCAAAAGTCCAGCTGGTAGCGCTCCCGGGCCATTTGCGTGGCCACGTCGGACAATTCCCGCGCGTTATCCAGCCAGTGCCTACCGTCGGCAACCTGCCGATCCAGCAGCACACATTGTTTTTTCAAGACTTCGAGGCTTTTTTCCAGCGGCGTGCCGGTGAGGTCGCCCATGACTTCCTGGAACGTGCGCCCCGGCTGCCAGTAACTGCCCCAGAAATAGCGATCGAACACGGTTTCGACACGGCGCAGGGCGACCTTGGTGTCCCAGATCGTCACGCGGGTCTTGCCCTGTTCGAGGAGTTTTTTCTTCACCCGCTGGTTTTGATACGACGCCCAGGCCACCACGCCGATGGACAAGGTGCCGATCACCAGGCAGGCGCTGTCGAGGAACACCATGGCCTTGTCGAGTTGATGGGCGAGCATGACGCCGTAAAAATACGCGGCCGATAACAAAACCAGTGCGAAGAGCACGCACCAGAAAGCGGGAGCATAAGGGTTTTTCATTCTTGGAATCCCCATGAGCAAACGCGAGCTTTGTCGGGTGAGGCGCCAGCGGGCCTCACCCAAGAAAGCATAGCAATCACCTCACGGTTTGCCGGGTTTTTCCCCTTGCGTTCGTCCGCTTTCCCAACCGCCGCCCAGGGCCAGGAACAGGTCGATCTGGCTCATGGCAACCTGGGTGTTGGCCGCCGCCAGTTGCGCACGCATATCGGTGTAGGTGCGCGTGGCTTGCAGGTCGGCCAGGAAGGATTCGCGGCCGGCCTGGAAGAAGCGATGGGTCTGGCCGGCGGCTTCTCGCGCCGACTGTTCGGCGTCGGCCAGGGCGTCGCGGCGTTGCAACACGGCGGTGTATTGGGCCAGGCCGGTCTGGGTTTCGCGGATGGCGTTGAGCACCACGCCGTCGAAGTGGGCCAGGGCGCCCTGGGTCGCGGCTTCAGCTTCATGCACGCGGGCGCGAGCGCCGTTGGTCGGTACAGTCCAGCTGATCATCGGGCCAAAGCCCCAGCGGTTGGTGGCAGGCGTGCCGAGGTTTTCCAGCAGGCCGACGGTGCCGACCGTGGCGCCGATGCTGATATCCGGGTACAACGCGCCGGTCGCCACGCCAATACGTGCCGTGGCGGCGGCCAGCTGGCGTTCGGCCTGGCGCACATCAGGGCGACGCTTGAGCAGCGTGGCGCCATCGCCTACCGGCAGCAGTTGAGCAATATGTGGCAGCTCGGCACAGGTGCCCGTGCCGGCTGGCAGTTGGTCGACAGGTTTGGCCAGCAACATCGACAGCCGGAACAGCGCCGCCTGACGCGAGGCTTCATAACGCGGTATGTCGGCACGCAGGGATTTGTATTGGGTTTGCGAACGTGTCACCTGGGTCTCATCACCACGCCCGGCATCTCGCAAGCGCTGGGTCAGTTTGGTGCTCTGGGCTTGCAGGTCGAGGGACTCGTTGGCAATCGCCAGTTCTTCGTTGGCCGCGCACACCTGGGTATAGGAGCGCACCACATCGGCCACCAGGGTGATGCGGGCGATATCCGCCGCGGCCTGGGTGGCATCGGCGCTGGCCTGGGCGCTTTCGATGCCGCGCTGCAAGGTGCCGAAGAGGTCGAATTGATAGGACGTGGTAATCCCGACGCTACCGATATTGCCTACCGGGACTTTGTCCGGCAGCAAGAAGGCCTCGCCAGATTCCTGCAAACGCTGGGCCTCGGCCTTGACGCCGGCACTCCAGCCGCCAGCGGATTCGGCCTGCTGCACCTGATAACGCGAGCGCTGCAAGTTGGCGGCGGCCACGCGCAGGTCGGTGTTGGAGGCCATGGCCTGGCGCACCAGTTCGTCCAGGCGCGGGTCTTTGTACAGCTTCCACCAATCGGCCGGCACCGGTGCCGAGACGACGTTGCTGCCCTCGCCCATGATCGGCCCTTGCAGGTCGCCACGGTTGACGGCGGCCTGTTCCGGCAGTTTGTAATCGGGCCCCACCACTTGGCAGGCCGACAGCAACAACCCCAGGGAAGCGGTTGCCAGAAGCCGCTTCATGGTTTGTCCCCGTCTTTGACCTTGTCGTCGATGATCGACACCGTCGCGGTGCGCCCGGCGATCATGCGAAAGTCCGCCGGCACGTCATCGAAGGCGATACGCACCGGGATCCGCTGGGCCAGGCGCACCCAGCTGAACGCCGGGTTGACGTTGGGCAACAGGTTGGAGCCGCTGCTGCGGTCGCGGTCTTCGATACCGGCGACGATGCTCTGCACGTGGCCATGCAGGCGCGCGTTGTCGCCGATCACACGGATGTCCACGCCCATGCCGACGTGGATGCCGTCGAGCTTGGTCTCTTCGAAATAGCCGTCGATGTGGAAGGAGTTGCTGTCTACCACCGACAGCACCGGGCGCCCGGCGGTGACGAACTCCTGGGTACGCGGTGCGCGGTCGTTGACGTAGCCGTCCACAGGGCTGCGGATCACCGAGCGGTCGAGGTTGAGTTGGGCGGAGTCCACCGTCACTTGCGCTTCGGCCAGTGCCGATTGGGCGCGGGCGACGCGGGACTGGCTCTCTTCCAGTTGCTCGCTGGGCACCAGGTTGCCCAGGCCACGGTTACGCTTGTACTCGCGCTGGGCCTGGGCCAGGGTTTCCTGTCGGTCGGCCACGGCGGCCTGGGCTTGGCGCAGGGCCAGCTTGAAGCGGTCCTGGTCGACGGCGAAGAGCACCTGGCCCTTGGTCACCAACTGGTTGTCGCGCACGTCAACGCGCTGGATCAGCCCGGAAACGTCCGGGGCGATCTGCACGATGTCGGCACGGATGTGGCCGTCACGGGTCCAGGGCGCAAACATGTAGTACATGACCATGCGCCACACAACGACGACCGCGAAACTCACGATCAACAACGTCAGGACGACACGGCCGATAGTCAAAAAAGGTTTTTTCATGTCATCAAATATCGACTGAGTGAGTCCACCGCGCCCAGCAACAGCGCGTAGAGCCCCACATTGAACAATGCCCGGTGCCAGACCAGGCGATAGAAGTGCATGCGCGTCAACAGCCCGTGCACCACCAGAAACAACACATAAGTAATGCCCATCAGCACCAGCAGCGTGGGCAGGAACACCCCGCTGATATCCAGGTCACCGATCATAAAGGCGCTCCATCAGGTAACGGCGCTTGCATCTCTGTACCGCCAATGAACTCCACACCGGGCAACAGCGCCAGACGCAGGCCGGCCAAGGCGTGCAGCAGATGCAGGCGCGTGTCGTCTTCGTCTTGCAGGCCCTGGCCATTGAGGGCGCGACGCGTGCGGTCCAGGGTCATCAGCAGACCGCTGGGCGCGGGCAAGCGTTCACCCGCCTTGAGGCAGGCCTTGAAGTAACCGCCCACGCCTTCCACCACCTGGTTGAGCAACACCCGTGGCACACCGAGGATGCGTGGCGAGTAGGCCAGCAGGTCGAGCAGGTTCAGCGCCACGCGCAGGTCGCGCAGAGCGATGCCAGTGTCCTGGCCGGTGAGGGCCAGGCGCGGCAGGTGTTGCATCAGGCGGTCGAGCATTTGTACGGCCATGTGCCGGTGCTCAGCCAGGGTGGCGGGCTCGGTGAGGCTGACGATGTCGCGCCAGCTGAAACGGGTGAGGCGCTTGGCCGCCAATTCAGCGCCGAAGGGTCGGGCGATCAACGTCCACACGAACGCGAACAGCAGGCCAACGGGCCCGGCCAGGTTGACGTTGGCGAAGTTGAGAAAGTCCGCGTCATAGGCGCCCTGGATGCTGATGAACGACGATGTGTTCACCAGCGTCAGCAACATGCCCAGGTAGAAGCGTGGCTGAACCGTAAGGGTGCCGATGCAGATAAACGGCACGGCGAAGGCCAGCACCAGCATGGGGAAGTCATGCAGGTTGGGCAGCACCAGAAACAGATACAAGCTGGCGAACAGCACCGACATGGCGGTCCAGAAAAAGAACCGGTAGATCTGCGGTGCCGGATCGTCCATCGAGGCGAAAAAGCTGCAGGCGACGGCGGCAAGGATCACGGCGCTGCCGCCGTCGGTCCAGCCCAGCAAAATCCACAGCACCGAGGCGACAATGATCGCGGTCACGGTGGAGAACGCCGAGTAGAACATCAGCCCACGGTCGAGGAACGGCGTGAGCCGCCCCAGGCGCCAGTGGCGGTAGACGGCGCGCCAGGTGTCCTGGCTTTCACACTGGATGGCGGCTTGCAGGCTACGACAGTCTTGCCACAGGTCGACCCATTCGCCCAGGCGGTACAGGGCGTTGGAGAACAGCAACGTGTGGCGGTCATCCAGCGCTTCGCCCTGGGGTTGGGCAGCGTCGATCTGGTCACGCAGCACGCGCCAGCGTTCCAGGGGCGCTTGTTCGGTGGTGCTTTGCAGCCAGGCGTTGGCCTCTTCCAGCAACGGCTTGAGCCGGTCGAGAAACTCCGGTGCGCGATGCTCGATGGCGTACACCGCATCATCCAGCGCATCGATTACCGGCAGCAGATGGATCATGCGCCCGCGCAGTTCCTTGGTGTTGCGCACCGTTTGTGGCCGCGCGCCTTCGTGAGGCAACTGGCCGATCATCAACTCAAGGGTGTTGAAGGTGGCGACCATGCCGCCGCGCAGGTTGCTGACTTCTTCTGGGTCTACCTGACGGGTGAGGAAGCGCTGGCTATAGACCTGGGCGTCGCTGAACCACTTGGCCACCGAGCCATCGAACACCGGCATCAGGCGCCGAGGCCAGAACATCGCGCCCACCACCGCTGCGACCGCGATGCCGAGGAAAATTTCTTCGGTACGCGCCTCCGCCACATCCCAGACCGCCAAGGGGTTATCCACCACCGGCAGAGCAATCAGCGGCAAGGTGTAGCCGGCCAGCATCAGGGCATAGTTATTCGCGGTGCGCAGGTGCATGGATAAGAACAGCAAAGTGCCGGTCCACAACGCAATCACCACCACCAGAATGTAGGGTGACTGAACGAACATCGGCACAAACAGCACCGCCGCCGCCGCGCCCATCAAGGTGCCGATGGCGCGGTACAGGGCTTTGGAACTGGTAGGGCCGACAAACGGGCTGGAGACGATATACACCGTGGCCATCGCCCAGTACGGACGCGGCATTTGCATGAGCATGGCGATGTACAGCGCGATCATCGACGCAGCGAAGGTACGCACCCCGTAGAACCAGTCGCGGGCGGGCGGGAAGCCAGTAAAAAATCCGTTCAAGGCGTCACAGCCTCGGCCGCTTCGAAGGCGCGCAATACACGCAGTGCCGCTCGCAGATCGTCGGGGGCGATATCGGCCAACACATCCTTGCGCAGACGCACCAATTGCGCCTCCACCGCCTGCACCAACTCACGGCCACGCTCGGTAAGGCTCAGAGCCTTGGCGCGGCGGTCGTGGATATCTTCGGTGCGGCATACGTAGCCGTCACCGCACAGTCGGTCGAGCAGGCGCACCAGTGATGGGCTTTCCATACCGGAAGCCTGGGCTACTTTGACCTGGTGCACACCGTCGCCCAAGCGACCGATCATCAACAACGGCACGGCGCAGGCTTCGGAGATGCCATAGCTGACCAGCGTGGTCTGGCAGATTTTGCGCCAATTACGGGCGCCCACCACCATGCTGCTGCTGAGGCTCATCTGGAGTTGTTCGAGGGATTGAGGCACTGGATAGTTCGCATACAGTTAGTTTGCTAACTATCAATATGGTCGATGCATGAAGCATCGTCAAGTTTTGAAACAATTTCGCAGATGAGTGGTGGGATGTGGCTTGAGTAAAGCGGGTTTTAGGGTAGGCATCAGCAAATCGCTGATATTCGCCATACGACAAACAAAATGTGGGAGCTGGCTTGCCTGCGAAAGCGGTGGTTCAGTTGAATATTCAGTGACTGACACGCCGCCTTCGCGGGCAAGCCCGCTCCCACATTAGGTCAGCGTCAGCATTTTTTGCTCCATCGCCACACGCTCCAGACTTTTAAAATCTCCGACGCAGCGATCAATCCAGCCATTGCCAGTACGTTGTAATGCGGGAAAACTCGAGCGCCAATCAACAGGAGCGAAACGGACGGAATAATGTGCACAAGTCGTAAGGGGGTTTGAAAAAAGACAAGCCACCTGACTGATTTTTTCTGAAGAAAAAACATGGCACAGGATGCGAAAATTGAGGCCTGTAAAACCAACCAACGCCCCCATAAACATGACAATTTGCACATCACTGTGCTCTCGCAAAACATCTGAGGCGCTTATCACATCACTCAGATACGGAATTCCTTTTTTTCAGACGCCTCATCTGGCGTGACTGGATGACCTCTTACTCGCCCATCAACCTCAAGCTCTCCTCCTCAATAAACCCAAACACCTCTTCCGCCACACTGTACTGAAACTGCTTACGCCGATGCTTGGAAAGCTTCCCACCGTTATCCAGGCACATCATCACCAGCTTCGACAGATCGCTGCCGCGCACGTCGTAGCGTTGGTTCACCGCTTTGATCACTTGGTCATAACGGTCGAGGAATTCGGTTTCTTCGCGCAGTTCCACTTCCAGTGCGCGGCGGGCCATTTGCAGGGTGAATTCGACGCAGCGGGTCGCATCCCAGTAGCGATAGATCGAGGGGTGGCCGATGAAGTCGAACGCCATGTGGTCGGCGTCCAGCCAGGTGACGTTCCAGAATTCCCGAGTCGGCTGGGAGAAGGTCTTGAGTGCCTCCAGATAGGCTTGTTCCTCGTGCTTCATGGCGACAGAGACCGGTAGCAGCAAACCATTTTCCAGTGCGCCGTAGTGGCAGAGCGTCTGGTGAATCAGGAAGCGAGACAGGCGCCCATTACCGTCCATGAACGGGTGCAGGAAGACGAAACCAAAAGCGGTGACCGCGGCCGCCACTAAAGGATCGACGTCTCGCACGGGCTGGTTGGCGAAGGCCATCAGCTCTTCCATCAATTCCTGGCAAAGCGCGGGAGCTGGCGGCACGTAGCTCACACCGGCTGCGCCGCGTAGCCCGTTGTGCAGATGGTTCTGTTCGTGGCGAAACGCGACGGCTTTGTCAAACGAATTGGAGATGGTGCTGTTTTGCAGCTCGACCAAGTAGACCTCGGTGAGCAACCGGCCTTCGTGGGCCTGGCGCAGGAGTTGGACGAAGCGGCGGGATTTTTCTTCGCTGGGTTGTTCTTTTTCGATGGCAAATGAATCGCGGGTTTCGTGCAGGTATGCCCACTGGATGGCGCGGTCCATCATTTCGGGAGGGAGGGTGGCCATGAAGGATTTGGCACGAGCCAATACATCAAGCGCCAACAACGCTTCCAGCTCAGGCGTTCGCTCTACGGTGGCGCAATAATGCAAAGAGCCCAAACCGTTGAAATCCACTCGCCAACGACTGTTGCGAATGCTCGGGCCGGTTACATAGCGCTGGGGATCGAACAAGGGAACAACGCGACCACGAACAGGAAGGGTGTGATCCAGCATTTTCCCGGTAAAGCCTTCCCACAGAAAACAGGCTTTTCGGATAAACGCACCGTTAGGCGAGTCGGCCAGCGCGTCCAAAAACGGTTCTGGGCCGAGCTGTTCAAACACCTGAGCAAGTATCGCCAGGTTCACGCCTTCATGCTTAAGCGCAAATAACACATGCTCAAACAGCGCATGTTGGGCGGGCGCCACCGAATGGGGAACTGCCAGGCAGTCGCCGATCAAGGTAATCCTCGTCACCGGCTTGATCATCGCAGTCCTCAAGGGTGCGATAACCTTTAGATCCAGCGCCTCACACAGATGAGCGTATCCGACTGTTGGCATGGCGAGCTTTCCAGAAAAAATTCACTTAGGCGATTAAAGCCCAGTTTTTTTTACCGCTCACCATTTTTTTTTACATACTCGCCCTTATTTGGATATTTTTTTACACCTTTCGCCCACTCCGCAACATCAAGTTCAACTCATCCACCACCACCGCCCAATCCGCATCATCCAGAATCTCTTCACGCAAAAATGCCTTCTGGGCGTCGCTCCAAAAAAACGCATCCGCCAGTTTCAACTCCGGCTTGAGCGGCGAATGAGAGGCGACAAATTGCTCGATACTGACCGGGTCGTGCGGCAAGCCAAGCTGTTTGAACAAAGCCGGTAGGCTGTGCACTGGCGATTCCATGGAGGGTTCCTCATAAGTAGGTTGAAGTGAGTCTAGCGGCAGCCTTCAGGTTGCGGCGCCGGTGCGTTGCATAGCACGAACAACCGCGCCCTGGCGCCACCGCCGTCCTGGCGACTGAGTTCGTGCCAACTGGTGGGCAGCGGCGCGAATTCATCCGGGGCTTCGTTGCTGCTGATCAACCATACCCGTCGCGTTTGAGCAGGCAGTGCTGAGAGGCGGTCCAGATAGATGCGGCCACCGTCCTGGTCCACCAGTGTGCCGAAACCATAGGCGTTCGGGCGAGTGGCAGTCCCGTCGGGTTTGGGGGGGGTGTAGAGCTGAAGTTGCGCGTCGGTCTGGTCGTAATACACGTAGCTGAGGTACCACATCATGTCGCTGAGGACGATGCGGTCGCCTTCCTGGTAGTTGCGATTGACGAACTCCACCGGCACGTTGAACTGGTCGTGTTCATCCACCTCGAAGTTGTTTTTTAACCCCAGCAGTTCTACGCCAACAAACAGTGCGAACAACGCCACGCCCAGCCAGGACAAACGGGACGGCAAACGGTCGATGGCAAGCGCCAGGACTATCGGCAGGCCTAACGCATACACCGTGAGGTAGCGCTCGATAAACACGGGCGAGATAAAGGACACGCCATAGACCAGCAGCAGCGGTAGCAGGCAAAACAGTGCCGGTAGGCGCGCCGCGTTATTGCGCCAGGCCGTCGATACAACCACCACGGCCAGCAGCAGGGGTAACAGCCAGAACAGCGGCGGCCACAGGCCGAGACCGTCATCCTGCAACAGGAACTGCCAGACCATCGACGGTAGCGACAGCAGATTGACCGGCTCTTCCCAACCAATGTCGCCGCCGACTTTGAGCTGTTCGACGTGCTGCACCAGGTCCAGCAGGTTGGGCAGCCAGGGTAGATACAGCAACACTATCGCCACGTTGGCGACCCACCAGGCAGGTCGCGTGATCAAGCGCTGACCCGGCGCCTGCAACCCCAGGTACGCCCAATGCACCAGCACGCACAGCGCAGTGAAGTAGTGGGTATAGAAGCCGGCGCTCATCAGCAGCACATACACAGCCAAATAGCGCGCGCGTTCGGGCTGCCTCACCCAGTACACCAGCGCCAGCGTGGCGCCCAGTAGCCACACGCCGAGCAGCGAATACATACGCACTTCCTGGCTGTAGCGCACCGCAGTGGGCATTAGAACCAGCAGGATCCCCGCCAGCACGGCTGCGCGTCGGGTGGACAGTTGCCGTGTCAGCCAGATGCCCAGGCCCACGACGGCCACGCCGGGGATCGCACTCAGGCTGCGAATTGAGCCGATGCTGTCGCCGAACACCTCGATCCAACCGCGCAGCAGCAAGAAGTACAGCGGCGGGTGCACATCATGGGCCGCGTGAAACCACAGGTCGGCCAGGGCGTATTCGCTGAGCAACAGGCTGGAGCCTTCGTCGCCCCAGATCGCCGCCGAGGTGAGGTGGTAAAACCGCAGGGCCATGGCCAGCGCCAGGATCGGCACCCACCACAGGCGGCTGAGCCAGCCGGCACCTTCCCAGCTCAAGCGATGAAAGGCAGGCAATGCCCCGTCTTTTTCGTGTTGCTCTACCACAGACCGACGCATATCGACTCCGCTACTACTGCCCCTCTTACAGGACAAACACTACGCATGCGCAAACACCGCCACTCTAGGCCAAAAGCCCTGGCCTCGCTGCTGGAATCGGACAAATCAGCAATTTGTGTAGGCCTTCACCGAAGCACTCGCCGGATCAGGCTATTATTGCCCCTTCTCCAAGGACTCAGGATCAAGGAAACGTTATGCGTATCGGTTTGCTGTCACCTCTGGCCCTGGCCCTGCTGGCCGGTTTTTCCCTACCGGCCCAGGCCAGTTCTGACGACTCGTGCTACCCCGACTGGCGGGTATCGCGTGACAGCTACGAGCCGTGCAGCAACCAGCCGTTTCTCAGCCCTGGCAACGACAGCCGAGTGAACCTGCGCCTGTTGCTGGCCGACAAAAAAGCAGCACCCCTGGCCCCCAATGCCTTGGGCGAAGACGATTTGGCGCAAGGGTTCGGCCCGGTGCCGTTTCCGGTGTACCGCCTGGTGCCGGCTCCGGCCACGAATGAGGAGCCTGACAACAAGGCTGACGATTCACGCACAGCCGAACTCGACACTTTGCTCCAGCCCCTGGGTATCAAGCGCGAGGAGTACAAGACCGCAGGCCAGGCCTTCCTGAATGGCGAAGGCAGCCGTTGCCGCAGCAATGACGATGACAGCGCCACGGCGTTTATCAGCCAGGTGATCAAGGCCCAGATGCCGCCCGCCGAGCGCGATGTGTTGGTCAAAGCACGCCTGCAATTACTGAGCACCTGTGACTGGAGCCGCCAGGTGGTGGACGCGCAGCTGACCCCGTCGGCCAATGCTCAGTTGTTTCGTACCTACTTGCAGGCCGCCGGCGATTTCTACAGCGGGCGCTTCGATTACGCCGAGCGCGGGTTCGCCGCCGCCGCCACCAGCGATGTGCCGTGGCTGAAGGAAACGGCGCTGTACATGACTGCGCGTACGTCGCTGAATCAGGCCCAGGCCGAAGCCTTCGACGAATACGGCATGCCGCAGCGCGAGCATGTGGATAAGTCGGCCCTGAGCGATGCCGAGCAAGGCTTTCTCGGTTACCTGAAAACTTACCCACAGGGCGATTACGTCGCCTCCGCCCGTGGGCTCTTGCGCCGTGTGCACTGGCTGGCGAACGACGATGCCAAGCTTGCCGAAGACTTCACCTGGCAATTCACCGAGGCCACCGACGCCCAGCGCAATGTGAGCGTGGACGAACTGGTGGAAGAGGCCGACCTCAAGTTACTGATGGTCGGCAACAAAGCCGCGAACAGCCCGATGCTGCAAGTGGTCAGCGACCTGATGGCGATGCGGGCCCACACCCCGCCGCTGTTGAGCCGCGAAGACCTGGATAAGCAAAAGAGCACCTTCGCCACTGAGCCCGCGCTGTTTGACTTCCTGCAAGCCAGCTATGCCCTGTACGTCGAGCACCAACCCGACACGGCCTTGAAGCACCTGCCTGCGGATGTGCCATCGAGCCTGGATTACTTCGCCTTCAGCCAACAGACCCTGCGCGCCCTCGCCCTGGAGGCCAAGCAGGACTGGAAAGGCGCCGAAGCCCTGTGGCTGCAACTGCTGCCGCTGGCCAAGCAACCGCTGCAACGTGACCAGCTGGAGCTGGCATTGGCCATGAACTACGAGCGCAGCGGCCAACTGGCCAAGGTGTTCGCCGCCGACTCACCGATCAGCGCCAAGCAAGTGCGCTACATCCTGCTGCGCAACGTCGCCGGCCCCGACCTGCTACGCCAGCAGATCGCCAACGCCAGCGACCCGATCGAGCGTCAGAGCGCGCAATTCGTGCTCCTCTACAAAGACCTGCTGCGCGGCCAGTACGCCACCTTCGCCGATGACCTCAAGCAGGCCTCGCTCTCTGACGACAAACTCGGCACCAGCCTGGGCTACACCTATACCAGCGGCCAGACCTTGAAGCTGTTCCAATGGAACGGCGACAAGGCCGAATCTGGGTACGCGTGCCCAAGCATCGCGCAAACCGCGGCGACCCTGCAGAACGAGGCCAAAAACCCGCATGCGTTGAACTGCTTCGGGGAATTCATCCTGCGCAACGGCCTGGACGGCATGCCGTTGGAACAACCCCGCGCCGCCGGCAGCCTGGGCAGTACCGACTCGGACTTCAAGGGTGAAACCTTCTCGCGCCTCGACGGCTACAAACAGGTGATCGCCAACGCCAAGGCGCCGAAAACCGACAAGGCCTATGCGTTGTTCCGCGCCATCAACTGCTACGCGCCGGCCGGCTACAACAGCTGCGGCGGCGAAGACGTTGCGCCGGCAGTGCGCAAAGCCTGGTTCCGCCAACTCAAGAGCGGTTTTGCCGATACCCAGTGGGGCAAATCGCTGCAGTACTACTGGTGAAATCGCTGTGGCTAGGCTTGCTGTTGCTGGCAAGCCCGGTTTTTGGCGCCGTTGACGCAGGCGACTACGACGCCTTCTGGCTGTGGAGTGGCGTCACGCCCCAGCCGGTCATCAAGCAGGCAAAAACCCTGTACATCCTGCAAGGCCAGATCAACGCCACGCGCCGCGCACCCCAGTGCGGTGTACAACTGATCGCCCAGGGCATGAGCGTGCCGCGCATTACTCAAGGCGACGTCTGGGTGGTGTACCGCGCCCACACCCTGCGCTGGCCGGAACGGGTCTACACCCAGGTGCTGGGCCAGGTGCAACGCTGGCGTGACGCCGGCAACCCGGTGGTCGGTATCCAGATCGACTTCGATGCCCGCACCCAATACCTGCACGAATACGCCGACTTCCTGCGCGACCTGCGCCAACGCCTGCCCGCCGACCTGCGCCTGAGCATCACCGGGCTGATGGACTGGAGCAGCAACGCCGACCCGGCCGCCATCGCCCAGCTCAAAGGCGTGGTGGATGAAGTGGTGGTGCAGACGTATCAGGGGCGGCACAGCATCCCTGACTATGCCGCGTATTTGCCGCGGATGAATCGGCTGGGCGTGCCGTTCAAGATTGGCTTGATTCAGGGCGGGGAGTGGCAAGAGCCGGGGTATCTGCGGGGCAATGAGTGGTTTCGGGGGTATGTGGTGTTTTTGCAGAATCTTTGAAGTTTGGTAACACCTGTAGGAGCGAGCTTGCTCGCGAAAAACGTCAACGACAACGCGTGTTTCCTGATTGAACGCGGCGCCTGTGAGTTTTTCGCGAGCAAGCTCGCTCCTACAAAAAGCCTTGGCATCGAGCCGATTTTTTGCAGGTAGCCCTAGAGACTTGGATGATATAAGTTACCTCTACTGTTTTAAAGAGTGATATATCATGCAAGAAACAGCGAAGCCCTACCCCCACAAAGGGTACATCTCAGAGAGAAGCGCTGAACTGATGAGAGGTATCGGCAACGGTATCGAAATAGCCCGCATTCGTCGTCGGTTGAAAATCTCCACCATATGCAGCCGGGCGGGCATTACACGGCAGACGTATCAGCGGCTGAGACAGGGCGAGGCCGGCGTATCCCTCGGCGTGCTGATGAACGTGCTGAGCGCGATGGACTTGGAAGAAAGCATGGCGAGCATCGCGTCACCAGAGCTTGACCAGGTTGGGATTACCATGAGCCTCGCCCGTGAGCCTGAGCGAATTCGCACTGAAGGAGAACACGATGTCCTGGAAGCCGATTGGTAATGCCTTTGTTTTTTCAGCTCACTTAGTCGGTGACCCGGTCCCTGTTGGCGAAGTGGCCATGCATGGGAATGGATTCGTTTTTCGCTACGCCAACAGTTGGCTCGCACGGCCCGACGCATTTGCGATTGACCCGCTGAGTTTGCCACTGACCCCTAACCAGTATTCCTCGACGCGCATGTTTGGTGTGCTCGACGATGCAACGCCCGATAATTGGGGTCGGCGTGTTCTGCTGGCGACCCACAAACAGCATCCACAAAACGAAGTTGAATGGCTGCTTGCCTCGCGGGGAGCAGGAGTGGGTTGCCTGCTGTTCAGTGCGTCAAGAAGTCAGCTGCCAACCCTGCACCAACCCCCGCAATTTGAAGACCTTGAGAAAATCATGGTGGGCCTTGATCGAGTCGAGAAGGGTGACGTCGACCTGCCTGCGGAAATCGCACGGTTATTCGAGTTTGGGAGTTCCATGGGCGGCGCCAGGCCGAAGGTCACCGTGACCCATGAAGGCAAGGAATGGATAGCTAAACTCGGCCGTAGCGACGATGTGTTCGACCAGCCACGGGCGGAATTCGCCAGCCTTCAAATGGCGGATGCAGCAGGTCTACCCGCAGCCAAGCACAAGTTGGTAGAGGTCGCAGGCAAACCGGTGTTGATGGTCGAGCGTTTTGACCGACATGAAGCCGCTGGTCGCGAGCACTATGTCAGCTGCAACTCTCTGGTAAGCACTGAGAAGCCGAGAATGCGGGTTGATGCGGCTGACGGTGCCGTTTCCTACTCCAGGATCGCCGACGTATTGAAGAAGGTCAGCGACGATGCCACCTTTGACATGCGTGAGCTTTACAAGCGTATGGCTTTCAATGTGCTCATCGGCAATAGCGACGACCACCTGAAACAAACCGGGCTACTGCTGACCAGCGCCTCGGGCTATTCCCTTGCGCCAGTATTTGACGTGTTGCCCCACCCTACCCAACTAGGCTTGCAGGCGCTCATCATCGGCAATGAAGGCCGGTTATCGTCTGTCAGTAATTTGCTGAGTACGCCTGAACGCTTTGGGTTGGGGGCCGATGAAGCAAGGTCCATCGTCACGGATATGTATGCCGTCGTGCGAGAAGCCTCCGGTTTTTTCGAAGCGGCAGGCTGCAGCGGTGCCGAGGTACGCATGCTTTCCAATGTGTGTACACGATTTGCAGCGGACCTGGTGTAGGGCGGCAACAGAGCGCACCCTTGAAGGGTGCGCGCCGCAGCAAATATCACCTAAACGCTAAGTTACCAATCGTAGGTCAGGCTCGACACCACCGTGCGTCCTTCCCCGTAGTAGCAATCCAGATCACTGGTGCACTGCGAGACGTAGGTCTTGTTGCTGAGGTTCTGCACGTTCATCGCCAGCTTCACGCCCTTGAGCTTGAGCGGCGAGGCGCCCAGGTCGTAGCTTAGGCTTGCATCGTAGACACTGTAGGACGGCACGTTGAAGGCGCCTTCGTAGTAGTCGCCCAGGCTTTGACGGGCGTAACGCACGCCAAGCCCTGCACCCAGCCCCGCCAAGGGCGTGTCGCCGAGCACGGTGTAGTTGACCCACATCGAGGCGGTGAGTGGGGAGATGCCGGCCGGGTGGCGACCTTGGCGGCCATCGTTGTCCTTGGTGTATTTGACGTCATTGCGCGCAGCCGAGGCGACCACGTCCCAGGCATCACTCAAGACGGCCTTGGCTTCCAGTTCAACACCTCGCGAGCGCAGGGCGCCGCTTTGGGTGCTGAAGGTGGTGTCCACCGGGTTGGTGGTCAGCACGTTTTCCTGATCCAGTTGATAAACAGAGGCCTGGATGAAGCTCTTCTGGCCCGGCGGCTGGAACTTCACGCCGACTTCGTACTGTTTGCCGGTGGAGGGTTCGAAGGGTTTTCGGTTCGCATCAGTGCCGGCCAGCGGCAGGAAGGATTCCGAATAGCTGACGAAGGGCGACACGCCGTTATCGAACAGGTACACCAGGCCCGCACGGCCGGTGAATGCCTGGTCTTTGCTGGCAAAGCGGGTGTCCTGTATCGGCTCCTTGTTCACCACATTCGCCCAGTCATAGCGGCCACCGAGTACCAGCACCCATTTATCCAGCTTGATCTGGTCCTGCAGATACAGGCCGGTCTGGGTAATGGTGCGGTCCCAGCGGTACGGTTGGCCGAAGTTCAAGGGCTGGCCGTACACCGGTTTGAACAGGTCGATGATCGGCGGGTTGCGGTCATACAGGCCATGGAACTGCGAGTTGGAATGGTAGTAGTCCAGGCCAACGATGAAGGTGTGGGACAGTGCGCCCGTGTCGAATTCAGCCTGGGCGATGCTGTCCACGCCGAACACTTTGTTGGTCTGCGACCAGTCCACGCCGAAACGTTGCAGGTAGCGTTGGTCCTGCACGCCGGTGTTGGGGTTGGCGACGAAGCGGTAGCCGTGCAGCGGCGCGGTGTAGCGGTCGTCGACCTCGGCGTAACGGGCGTTTTGCTTGAGGGTCCAGATGTCGTTGAGGCGATGGGAAACTTCGTAGCCCAGCACGTATTGCTCGCGGTTGTACTGGTTGACGCCCGGCTCGCCGATAAACACATCGCGCTTGATCTTGCCGTTGGGGTTGTCCCACAGCGTGCCGGACGCCGGCAGGCCTTGGGCTTCGGGCACGCCTTTATCTTTCTGGTACTGGGCGAACAGGGTCAGGCTGGTGTCGTCGTTGGGGCGCCAGGTGAGGCTGGGGGCGATGAACTGGCGCTTGTTTTCGACGTAGTTGATTTCGTCTTGCGCATCATTCGCCAGGCCGGTCAGGCGGTAGAGAAACTGCCCCTCCTCGTCCAGCGGGCCGCCCAGGTCGATGGCCGCGCTTTTGTGTTCGTAGGTGCCGGCTTCCAGTACCACTTGGTGTATCGGCGTTTCGCTGGGGCGCTTGCTGACCATATTGACGATACCGCCCGGCTGGTTCTGGCCGTAAAGTACGGACGCCGGGCCCTTCAGCACCTCGATGCGCTCCAGGGAATACGGCTCGATCTGCAACGCGCCACCTGTGCTGCCGCCGCCATAAGGCAGGTGCAGCCCGTCCAGGTACAGCGGCGTGGGCGAGAAGCCGCGTGACGTCGGCTCATCGAACAATTTGACTCGGTCGGCAAAACCACCAGCGCTCATACCTGGGGTGTAGAGCAACGCCTGGGTGACACTCTGGGCGCCACGCGCCTTGATCTCGGCGGCGGTGATCACGTTGATGGTCTGGGGGATTTCTACCAGCGCCGAGTCGGTCTTGCTGCCCGAGGCGCTGCGCTTGGCGACAATACCGTCCACCGGGCCCCAGGCGCTTTCCTGCTCCTGCCGGCCACTTATCTGGGTCGCGCCCAACTGCAAGGCTCCGTCGCCGGAAAGGGCCTGCAACGACCAACCGCCCTGGGATTGCACCGCCGCCAAACCACTGCCCGCCAGCAAGCGCTGCAATCCCGAACCTACACCGTAACGCCCTTTCAAGCCGGCGCTGCGCTTGCCGTCGGTGAGCGATGCGTCAACCGACAGCAAGATGCCTGAGGCACTGGCGAAACGGTTCAACGCCTGGTCGAGGCTGCCCGCCGGAATGTCATAGCTGCGCAGCGCTTCGGTGCTTTCTTCGGCTTGAACCATGCTCGGCAGTACCGGAGCCGTTGCCAGCAGGCCGGCAAACAGGCCACGACGCAGCGCGCGGGCCAAAGGTTGGATTGGGTGGTGCGACATGGCAGGACTCCCCGTGAGAACGCTTCTTGATTGGCTTTCAAGAGGTATCCCGAACGGGCCGCAGAAACCGACAAGCCCTGTACAAAGTATTTTCAGACCCGCGCCTTGATCGTTACCCAGTAACGGGTCACCGCCTGCACGTGCACGGGCAATGAACGCTCCAAGGCCGCCAGGATCGCGTCGGTGTCGTTCAGCGGGAACACGCCGGTCAACAGCAGGTTCGACACCGCCTGATCACAGCGCAACAGGCCCGGGCGGTAGCGACTCAGTTGCGCCACGAACTCACCCAACGGCTGACGTTCGGCAACCAGACGATGCTCGGTCCAACTGCTGGCATTGGCGCTCACTGCCGGCAACGCGGTGCTTTGGCGTGCGTTGAACCACAGGCTGTCCCCTGCCTGCATATGCACCGGCGTGCCCTGCAACGGCGTGACCCGCAGGCGACCTTCGTACAAATCCACACGGCTGCCGTCGGGCAATTCACGTACCGCAAAGCGCGTGCCCAACGCCTGTACATCACCGGCAGGCGTTTCGACGATCAGCGGGCGCGAGGCATCGTGGCCGCTGGTCAGCAAGACCTCGCCACGGATCAGCCGAATACGTCGTTCGGTAGCGCTGAAACGCAGGTCTACGGCGCTGTCACTGTTAAGGTCCAGTTGCGTGCCGTCGCTCAAGGTCATATGGCGAATTTCGCCCGTGGCGGTACGCAGCTCTGCAAAGGCCGCCTGCCAGGGCTCGCTGCGTTGCACCAGATAGCCGCTGCCACCGGCCACCAACAACAGGCCGAGCAATTTGAGCGCGGCGCGGCGCTGGGTATCCGGGGTGTCGCGCAATACGGCGCGAGCGCTGTCGGCGGGTACGCCGCCAAGGGTGTGTTGCAGCTGCTGCAAGCGCTGCCAGGCGCGGCGGTGTTCCGGGTCAGCGGCCTGCCAGCGGGCGAACGCCTGGCGCTGCTCGCCCTTGAGCTCGCCGCCCCATTGCAGCATCAACCACTCGCTGGCTTGCTCGACAATCGCAGGGGCGATGGGCGCGTCGCGCTTCATTCTTCGTACACCACCTGGTAGCAGGCGACGATGGCCCGGGTCATGTACTTCTGCACCGAGCTGACGGTGACGCCCAGGCGCTCGGCGATTTGCGCATAGCTCAAGCCTTCGAACTGCGACAGCAAAAACGCACGGCGCACATTGTCGGGCATGCGATCGAGCATGGCGTCGATCTGCATCAGGGTTTCGAGGATCAGCGCGCGGGTTTCCAGGGACGGCGACTCGGGCTCGGGCAGGTGCGCGATGCTTTCCAGGTACGCACGCTCGATGCGCAGGCGGCGCCATTGGTCGATCACCAGGTTGCGGGCGATCTGCGCCAAGTAGCTGCGGCTTTCTTTGTCACCCGGGAAGCGCCCGGCCACCAGCAGGCGCAGGAAGGTGTCCTGAGCCACATCGGCGGCCTGTTCCCGGTCGCCCAGACGCTTGCGCAACCAGCCTTGCAGCCAGCCATGATGGTCGCGGTACAGGATGTGAAGCTGTTGCTGGCCGTCAGTCGCGATGCCCATGAAAAGCTCAGAAGTGTTATTGAGAGCAATTATCATTACATCTTATTTGGCGACTGACAAAAACTCTTTCTCGCTCAGCGCACAGCGGTCTGCAACGGGTACACCGACTCCCACCCTCCTCCCAGCGCTTTGTACAGCCCGACCATGGCCAACGACACGCCGGTGGAGCTTTCCACCCACTGCTCCTGCGTCGCCAGCAATGCGCTTTGCACGGTGAGTACGTTGACGAAATCCGCCACGCCTTCGACGTACTGATGTTGCGCAGTGGTCAGTGCGATCTGGTTCTGGCGCACCGCTTCGGCCAGGCTGTCGCGACGCAGTTGGCTGGCGTTGTAGCGGGACAGTTGATCATCGATTTCATGCCAGGCGCGTAGCACGGTTTGCTGGTAGGCCAGCGCCGCTTCCTGTTGCTGGGCTTCACGCAAATCGACCATGCCTTGCAGGCGCCCGCCGTTGAACAGCGGTAGGCTCAATTGCGGGCCGAAGGCAAAGGCACGGGAACCCCAGGAGCCGAAATCCGAGAGTTGCATGGCTTGGGAGCCCAGGCTGCCAGACAGGGTGATACGTGGGTAAAAGTCGCCCTTGGCCACGCCGATGCTGGCAGTGGCGGCGTGCAAGCGAGCCTCTGCCTGACGGATGTCTGGGCGGCGCTCGGCGAGTTCCGATGGCAGGCCGATCGCGACCTGGCGCTGTGTTTGCGGCACAGGGGCGTCTTTGGACAGCTGCGCGTACAGCGCCTGGGGTGGCTCGCCCATCAGCAGGCTCAGGGCGTTGATCAACTGGTCCTGACGCTGCTGCAGATCCGGCAGGCGCGCTTCGATAGCCGCGACCTGGGCGGCGGCTTCGGCCACGTCCAAGTCGGTCGCCACGCCGTCGGCCAACCGCAATTGCGAGAGCTTGAGGCTGTGGCGCGCAACGTCGAGGTTTTGCTCGGTGACAGCGCGGGTGTTTTGGACGCCGCGCAGTTGGATGTAGTCCTGGGCGGTCTCGGCCAGTACCGACAACAACACGGCGCGACGGTCGTTTTCGGCGACTTCCAGGGTGGCGTCGGCGGCTTCGGTTTCGCGCTTGACCCGGCCCCAGAAGTCCAGTTCCCAGGCGGCCGAAAAGCCCATGTCCCATTGGTTGAAGGCTGCGCGGCCATTTTCGCCGGAAGGGTCGTTCAAGCCTTTGCCGCTGTTGCGCTTGCGCTGGTAACCGCCGCCCGCATCGACATTCGGGTAGCGCTCGGCGGTGGTTACCTGACGTACCGCGCGGCTCTGTTGCAGGCGGCTGCTGGCCAACTTCAGGTCGAGGTTATCGCTGAGGGCGCGGCGTGTCAGGGCTGAGAGCTGCGCGTCGTGGAACACGTCCCACCAGCGCTCCTGCAAGGGATCGCTGACGGCACGGCTGGCAGCTTGTCGGCCCTGAGGTTCGCTCCATTGATTGATCTGCGGGCTCTCGGGCCGCTGGAAGTCGGGACCGACCGTGCAGGCACTCAGGCTGATCAGGCTCAAGGTGAGCCAGGCGAGGTGTTTCATTGCTGGGCCACCTCACGCTGTTGCGCGACCGGCCGGGTGTCGACGCTGGCTTCCACCGACATGCCGACGCGCAAACGCTCGGTCAGTGGCTGGTTCGGTTCCAGGATGATCTTCACCGGAATACGCTGCACCACCTTGGTGAAGTTGCCGGTGGCGTTGTCGGGCTTGACCGAGGCGAAGGTCACCCCGGTGGCAGGCGCCAGGCTTTCCAGATGGCCTTTGAGCAGTTCGCCGTCAAGGCTGTCGACGCTGACTTGCACCGCTTGCCCCGCGTGCATATGCGACAGTTGGGTCTCTTGGAAATTGGCCACCACGTAGGCTTCGGCCAGTGGCACCACCGCGAGGATCTTGCTGCCCGGTGTCACATAGGCGCCGACCCGCACCGCACGCTCACCGACCATGCCATCCACCGGTGCGACAATGCGCGTGTAAGACAGCTGATAACTGGCCATTTCCAGCGCGGCCTGGGCGCGTTTGAGCCCACCTTCGGCGGCGTCGCGCTGGGCGGTGAGGATTTCCACCTGCTTGCGTTCGGCGGCCAGCACGGCGGTGGATTTGGCCAGGCGCGCGGTAGCCTGGTCGATGCGGGTCTTGGCTTGCTGGGCGTTCTGCACGGTGCCCGCACCGACGCCAGCGAGGTGGTTATAGCGATTCAGTTCATGCTCGGCAAACGCCACTTCTGCGCGATCTGCTGCCACGGTGGCCTGGGCCTGGGCGATCACCGAGCTTTGGCGCTCCAGGGTCGCGCTGGCGTTTTTCAGCTGGGCCTGGGCGACCAGGGTGTCGGCATCGGCGGCCTGGGCGGCGGCGCGAAAATCGCGGTCGTCGATCAACGCCAACAGTTGGCCAGCCTTGACGCGCTGGTTGTCTTCTACCAGCACTTCCTTGATGAAGCCTGCCACCCGCGGCGCCACCAGAGTGAAGTCGGCGGCGACAAAGGCGTCGTTGGTGGTCTGGTGCTTGCTGCCCAGTACGCCCGGCGCAATCAGGTAAACCAGCACGCCGACGGCAAATACAGCAATAACGGAGACGGCAATTTTGTCTTTGCGTTTCATGGAAAGTCCTTGAGGTCAGGCCGGAGCGCGAGGCGGATAGATCCGCGTGGGCATCCAGAAAATCAGCAGGATCAACGCCACCGCGACACCGGCCATGACGACGTAAAGATCCGAAGAGGTCAGCACCACGGTCTGCTCGTGCAAGCGGTGGGCGAGGCCCGGCGCGTCAGCGTCGGCCAGGGGCGAATTGCCCAGGCGGTCCACCAACATGGTTGAATGGAAATGCCCGCGCTGGGTGGTCAATGTATCCAGCACCGCAGTGGCGATCACAGCAGCCAGGCCTTTGACGGTATTGAACCAGGCCGAGGCAAACGGCCCTTCGATGGGCTGGATACTGCCGGTGGACAGCATCAGCAGCGGCAGCACGGCCATCGGCTGACCGAAAATCTGCAGCAGGTACCAGCCATAAAAGTCGTCACGAATCCACGCCGAGGTCAGGTGCGAGCTGCCGATGCAGCACAGCACCAACATGCTCAGGCCAATGCCCAGCACCCAGCGGCAATCGACCCAGCGCAGGTTGCACAGCGCCGCCACCAGCGGCAGCGCAATCAACTGTGGCAGCGCCATCAGCAGCATCACCGGCGCAGTTTGCAGCGGCCGGTAGCCCTGGACCTGGGCGAGGAAACTCGACGGGATGATGATCACCGAGGTCAGCACCATCAGCACGCCGGCCAGCACGATCAGGGCGAAGGCCAGGTTGCGCAGGCCGAGCATCTGCAGGTTGAAGAAGGGCAGCGGCTGTGACCATTCGTTGAGCATGAACAGCACCAGCAACAATGTGCCGCCACACAGCAGGAAGGTAATCAGGCCCGATTCGAACCAGTCCAGGCGATTGCCCTGCAACAAGCCGATCACCAGCATGCAAATCGCCGGAAAGCCCAATAGCAGGCCACGCCAGTTGAACTGCTTGAAGCGCTCCAGGCGCAGCGGGTCTTGTGGCAAACCGTAGGCCACGGCCGCCATGGCCAGCAGGCACGGCGCGACGATCTGCCAGAACGCCCACTGCCAGCCGACGTATTCGGTCCACAACGCCGCCAGCGGCGTGCCCAGGCTGGGCCCGAAGGTGGCGGTCAGTGCGTAACCGGCCAACCCGTACAACTTGACGTTGGCCGGCAAAAAACGCAGCGCCACGGTCATCAGCATCGGCGGCAGCGCGCCACCGGCCAGGCCTTGCACGGTACGCAGCAGCAGCAGGCTTTCGTAGTTCGGCGCAAACGGGCAAAGGATGCCCAGCACGGTGAACAAACCGATAGCGCACAGGGTGAAGCGACGCAGGGAAAACGTCACCGAACACCACGGCGCGAAGGCCATGGCTGCCACGGAGGTGGCGGTATAGGCGGCGACCAACCACGTGCCTTCATCAAAACCGATGTACAGCGCGCCACGGATATCGGCGAGAGCAACCTTGGTGACCATCTCGTTGAGACCGGAGACCAGCACCGCCAGCAACACGCCGAGCAAGCCGATGATGATGCGCGGGCCGAACACGGGTGGGCTCGGGGCCGTAGGTTTGGCTGCGGCCTGGAGGACGGGGGCAGCGAGGGACGTCATGAACAGGTAACTCGGAATGAGAAATACCCGAGCAGTTTAATCAGGCACTCTCATGACAAAAAGTTACTTGTTGGCAGGTTATAAGTGCGCCAGGCGCAACTTTGAACATCAATACTGAACCCTGTGGGAGCTGGCTTGCCTGCGATAGCGCCAGTTCAGTAAGAGATTCAGTGACTGACACGCCGCCTTCGCAGGCAAGCCAGCTCCCACATTCATCCGCGTTCGCTTTATACCGGCTGGGCTTCTAGCCAGGTGGCATGACAGCTTTCGCGCATGGTTTCACGCAGCCATTTGTGCGCCGGGTCTTTGTCGAAACGTGGGTGCCAGGATTGGGCCAAGACCAGGGTTGGCAGTGGAATCGGCAAGGTAAATGCACGCAGTGGCAGGTTCAGACGCTTGGCGCTCAGGAGGGCTTCCTTGGGCACCGGCAGCAGCAGGTCGGAATCGGGCAGCATGAACATCGCACCGTGAAAGCCTGGGGCGATCATGGCCACACGGCGCTCCAGGCCTTGGGCATTCAACGCTGTATCGATGGGCCCACGGGCGATGCCGCGCCGGGAGATGCTGATGTGGGAGTAGCTGGCAAAGCGTGCCGCCGTGATTTCTTCGTCGAACAGCGGGTGGTCTTGTCGTGCCAGGCCGACAAAGGTGGTGGAGAAGAGGTTCTGCACCTTCACTTCCGGGCTGGCAGGCATGGTGTTGCTCACCCGCAAGTCCAACCGCCCTTCGCGCAGGGCTTCATCGTCAGTGTCGCCTTCGGGCACAAAGCGCAGCTCACACAACGGCGCCACACGCTCCATGGTGTCGAACAGTCGCCCGCCATACACGCCGATGAAAAAGTCATTGGCGCGCACGCTGAAGCGGCGGCGCAAGGTGCTCAAATCGACTTGGTCCGCCGAACGGAACAGCAACGCAGCCTGCTCCACCACATTGCGCACCTGGCCTTGCAGCTCGAGCGCCTTGGGCGTCGGCACCAGGCCACGGCCGGCACGCACCAGGATCGGGTCACCGACCGCTTCACGGATACGCGTGAGGGTGCGGCTCATGGCGGCCGGGCTGAGGTTCATCCGCCGCGCGGCGCCCACCACACTGCCCTCGTCGAGCAACGCGTCGAGGGCGACCAGCAGGTTCATGTCCGGTAGTTGCATGCCAAGCACTCGTAATCGGTTGGGAGTGAACTGGGCGCAATCCTAGCAGGCTTTATCGGGTTAGAACGGCGCGTCACCCTGAATCGTGGTGCGGTACAACTTGCGACGCAGGTGGCTTGGGCAACCAGCGGCCAAGTGGATCAGCGAGCGGTTGTCCCAGAACACCAGGTCGTGGGGCTGCCACTGATGACGGTAGATATTTTCCGGCAGCACGCTGTAGGCATAGAGCTGGGCCAGTAGGTCACGGCTTTCGTCATCGGGCAAGCCGACGATACGGGTGGTGAAGCCCTCGCTGACGAACAGCGCCTTACGGCCGTTTTCCGGGTGGGTGCGCACAACGGGGTGCACCACTTCGGCAACCTGGGCGAGCTGTTCGGGGGTAAGGGTTGGGCGCCAGTTGCCTTCGAATTTGGTCTCGCTGTAGCGCGCCGTGTAGGAATGCGCGGCGCTGCGGCCTTCGACCGCGTTGCGCAGGTGACCTGGCAAGTGCTCCCAGGCTTTGTGCATATCGGCGAACAGAGTGTCGCCGCCTTCAGATGGCAGTTCCTGGGCATGCAGCATCGAACCCAGGCTGGGCAGTTCTTTGTATGAGAGGTCCGAATGCCAGAACTTGCCTGCATCCCCCAGGCCGATGGATTGGCCGTTCTCGATGATGTTGGAAACGATCAGGATCTCGGGGTGGTTGGCCAACAGGAACTGCTTGAGCACATGGATCTGCAACACGCCGAAACGGCGGCTGAAGGCGATCTGTTGTTCGGGGGTGATGCGTTGGTCGCGGAACACGATGACGTGGTAGTCCAAGTGCGCGCGATGGATGCGGGCGAAGTCCTGCTCGTTGACTGGGCGGGATAAGTCCAGGCCGATGATCTCGGCGCCGACACTGCCGGGGAAGGGGTGGATGTCGAAGGTTTGGAGGGCGGTGGTGGCAGACATTTGATTCATTCCCGGCGGACAGGGGAGTGAATTTATAGGCATAAGGATGGAAGCTTAAATACCGTTAGCGCATATGGATATGGCGTTTGGTTTGAGGTTCAGGGGCATGCTGATGGCCTCATCCGGAGCAAGCCCCCTCTCACATTTTGATTTGTGAACACATTCAAATGTGGGAGCTGGCTTGCCTGCGATGAGGTCGGTACATATAGGAGCCGAAGATCAACGCTCGTGCAACGCCTCGGCCCGTGCCTTGATGATCGGCTTGAGCAGGTAGCTGAGGATGCTTTTCTTGCCGGTGATGATATCCACCGAAGCAACCATGCCAGGGATGATCAGCAGCGGCTTCTCATCGGTGCCCAAGTGGCTGCGGTCGGTGCGCAGAGTGATCATGTAGTAGGTGGTCTTCTTGTCTTCATCCGTGATGGTGTCGGCGCCGATGCGTTCGAGCTTGGCCTTCAGGCCACCGTAGACCGTGTAGTCGTAAGCGGTGAACTTGACCACCGCTTCCTGCCCTGGGTGCAGGAAGGCGATGTCTTGCGGGCGGATCTTGGCCTCTACCAGTAGGGTGTCGTCCAGCGGCACGATTTCAACCATATCGCTGCCCGGCTGGATCACACCGCCAACGGTGTTGACCAGCAACTGCTTGACGATCCCGCGCACGGGCGAGGTGACCAGGGTGCGGCTGACCCGGTCTTCCAGCGCGCGGCCGGTGGACTCGGCCTTGTTCAGTTCAGTACGGGCTTCGTTGAGTTGGGTCAGGGCTTCGCTGCGGAATTTGCCGCGGGTTTCATCGATCTTGCGTTGCACTTCCTTGATCGCCGATTCAGCACGCGGGATCGCCAGGGTGGTAGCGTCCAACTGTCCGCGGGTTTCCATTTCGGCGCGCTTGAGGCGCAGCACTTCTACCGGCGACACCGCGCCCTGGGCCACCAGCGGCTCGGACATGTTGATTTCCTGGCGTTGCAGGGACAACTGGCTGCGGTATTGGCCCTGCTTGGAGGTGAACTCGCGCAGTTCCTGTTGGCGTTGCACGAGTTGTTCCTGCAAGCCGCCGACTTCGTCTTTCAACTGCTGGCGGCGGCTTTCGTACAAGGAGCGCTCGTTGGCGGCCTGGCTCGGCGCGGCCTTGAGCACCTCGTCAGGGATGTTCAGCGGGCGGTCATCCACCTGGGCGCTCAAACGCTCGACACGCAGTTGCATGGCCAGGCGCAGGGCTTCGGTTTCCCCGGCGTTGGAGACAAACCGCGTGTCGTCGAGACGAATCAACGGCGCGCCAGCCTCTACGATCTGGCCTTCCTTGACGTACAGCTCGGCGACGATGCCGCCTTCAAGGTTCTGGATTTTCTGCAGCTTGGACGACGGAATCGCCTTGCCGTCGCCACGGGTCACTTCGTCGATCTGGGAGAAACCGGCCCACACCACCAGAAATACAAAGAACGCGATGATTGCCCAGATGGTCAGGCGGATGACCCGTGGCGCATCTTCGATCAGCGCCTTGTTGACCTCGGGCAGCGGCTGGCCCTGCAGCGAATCGGAGCCTTTGAAGTAGCGGCCGACCGCACTCTTGATGGAGTTAAGCAACACTGATCTGCCCCTTCTTCAACGCTTCCATGACCACGGCTTTCGGGCCGTCCGCGAGAATCTGCCCACGGTCGACCACCAGCAGGCGATCAACCAGGGAGAGCAGTGAGGCTCGGTGCGTGACCAGCACCACGGTCTTGTTTTGCACCACGGCTTGCAGGCGTTGCTTCAAGCGTTCTTCACCGGTGTTGTCCATGGCGCTGGTGGGTTCGTCCAGCAGCAGCATGGGCGGGTTGAGCAGCAGCGCACGGGCCAGTGCAACGTTCTGGCGCTGGCCGCCGGACAGGTTCTGCCCACGCTCGCCGACTTGCAGCTCGTAGCCTTGGGGATGCAGGCGGGCAAATTCGTGCACGCCAGCCAGTTCGGCGGCTTGCAGGACCATTTCATCCTCGACGTAGCGCGCACCGCTGACTAGGTTGTCGCGCAGGGTGCCGGCCAGCAATTGAATGTCTTGGGCGACATAGCCGATGTTGTGGCGCAGTTCGCTCACGTCGATCTGGCGCACGTCCACGCCGTCCACCAGCAAGGAGCCGGAGTCGGGTTGGTAAAGGCCAACGATCAGCTTGGCCAGGGAGCTTTTGCCCGAGCCGCTGCGGCCGATGATGCCGATTTTTTCCCCTGGCTTGATCACCAGGTTGATGTTTTTCAGCGCCAGGTTCTGCTGGTTCGGGTAAGTGAAGTTCAGGCCCCGGCACTCGATGGCGCCTTGCAGGGTGCGCCGGCTCATGGGGCGCTCTTCGAAGTTGCGCTCCTGGGGCAGCTCCATCATCTGGTCCACCGAGGTCATGGTGACCTTGGCTTGCTGATAGCGCGTCAGCAGGCCCGACAGCGAGGCCAGCGGGCTCAAGGCGCGACCACTGAGCATGTAGCAGGCAATCAGGCCGCCCATGCTGAGGTTGCCGTCGATGATCTGGTACACGCCGAACACGATCATGATCACGCCGGCCAGTTGCTGGATCAGCAGGGTCATGTTCATCGACAGGCCCGACAGCAACTTCACCCGCAGCTCAAGCCGGCTCAGGGTGCCGATGGTCTGTTCCCAGCCGTACTGACGCTCGCTCTCGGCATTGTTGACCTTGACCGCATCGAGCCCGGCGAGGGTTTCGATCAGGCTCGACTGGCGCTCGGCGGCCAGCGCCATCGTGCGTTCCATGGTTGCGACCAAGGGCTTCTGCAAGGCGTAGCCGATGCCCAAGGCGAGCGGGAACGCCAACACTGGAATCCACACCAGGTGCCCGCCGAGAATGGCGATGACCAGGAAGATCAGCAGCGTAAACGGCAGGTCGATCAGGCTGGTGAGGGTCAGCGACGCGAGGAAGTCGCGCAGGCTTTGAAACTCGTGGATGTTCTGCGCGAAGCTGCCGACCCGCGCCGGGCGGTATTTCATGGACATGCCGACGATGCGCTCGAACAGCGTGGCCGAGATGATCAGGTCGGTCTTTTTACCGGCCAGGTCCAGGCACAGGCTGCGCAGGCTTTTGAGGATCAGGTCGAACAGGTAGGCACCGCAGATGCCCACGGCCAGCACCCACAGGGTGGCGGTGGCCTGGTTCGGCACAACGCGGTCGTAAACGTTCATCACGAACAGCGGCGCGGCCATGGCGATGATGTTGATCAGGAAGCTGGCGGCGATGGCGTCGGTGTAGAGCCAGCGTGAACGCATGAGGGTGTCACGGAACCACGAGCGCGCCCGCGGAATCAGGCTGCCGTGGTTGACGTCGAACTTGTGCTGCGGCTGTGCAAAGAAGACTTTGCCGATGTAGTCGTCGGCCAGTGCTTCGCGCTTGATCAGCACTTCACCGCCGTCGCTTTCGCTGAGCAGGATCCGCGCTTCATCTTCGCCCTTCCAGCCCACCAGCACGGTACTGCGACCGTCCTTGAGCAACAGCAGCGCCGGCAGTGCAATGGTCGGGATCTGTTCCAACTTGTGTTGCAGCAGCCGGCCTTGCAACCCGGCCCGCGCAGCGGCACGCGGTAGCAGTTCGGCACTCAAGCGTTGCGAAGGCAGCGGCAGGCCGGTGGTGAGCATGGCCGCACTGGCCGGTTTTTGATGCAGGGCGCAGAGCGCCAACAACCCGTCAAGTAACGGGTCGTCGTGCAGTGCGCGTGGATCATGACTGAGATGAACTCGACTGACTTCAGGTTCCACGCGGGGCACTCTCGACTAACAGATGGGGCTATTGGGGTGGCTCAATTCATCCCAGGCAGTTGGACTTTAGGTTTCACGTCGTTCTGCACGACGGAGGCCATTGGTGCAACCACTCCCTGGCTCTTGAGCAATTCGCCCATGGTCGCCTTGATTCGGTACTGAGTAAATAACTGAATGTTCTTGATTTCTTCCAGGCGGCGGGAAGCGGTGAACAATTCATTTTCGCTGTCGAGCAAATCCAACAGCGTACGTTGACCAAGGCTGAACTGTTGCTGGTAGGACGTGCGTACGCGGGTGCTGTGATCCACGTACTGCTGGGCGACCGGCAATTGCGCATTGGCGTTGTTCAGGGCGTTCCAGGCCAAGCCTAGTTCTTCATTGAGTTGGCGCAAGGCATTGTTACGGATGTCCAGCGCCTGGTTGGCCTGGTAGGACTTCGATTGCAGGTCGGCCTTGTTGCTACCACCGGCGAACAGGTTGAAGCGCATGCGCACCATGGCTTCCCAACCATTGCTGTGGTTGGGATCACCGGAGACGTTGTTGTCGGCGTTGGTACCCAATTCAGCGTCAAAACGCGGATAGAAGTTGGACTTGGCGGCGTCGTACTGCTTCTCGGCGGCAGAGATATCCGACTCGGCCGAACGCAGGATCGGGCTGTTGTCGAGCATCTGGCGACGCGCTTCATTCAGGTCGGCCGGCAGCATGGCCATGAATGGGGCCGGACGCTCGAGTTCGTCGGGCATCTGGCCGACGGCGCTGAGGTAGTTGACCTGCGCATCGGCCAGGTTGGTCTGCTCGGTGATCAAGTTGTTACGGGCCTGGGCCAGGCGCGCTTCGGCCTGGTCCTGGTCGGCACCGTTGCCGACGCCGCGCTCGGTGCGCAACTTGATCTGGTCGTAGATGCGTTCGTGGTTGCGCAGGTTATCTTCGGCCAGGCGTACGAACTCACGACGGGTCAATACTTCCAGGTAAACCTGGGCAACGGTCAGCGCGGTGCGCTCCGAAGTCCCGAGCAAAGAGTAAGCGCGGGAATTAACGTTGGCTTGTTGACGCCCGACTTCGCTGGAGGTGGCGAAACCGTCAAAAATCATTTGCTGCAGGCGCAGGCTGGATTCACCGCGGTTGAGCGTGTCCCAGTGATTGCCGCCAGGATTGTTGGCGCGGGTGGTGGCGTTGTCGGTTCCTTGGCGGCCGTAACCGGCGTTCAGGTCGACACGCGGCAGGTAGCCGCCTTGTGCAGCGCGCAATTGGTAATCGGCAGCGATGCGGCTGTTAACACCTGCCTGGATTTCCGGGTGTACATCCAATGCCTGTTGCATGGCTTGGGGCAGTGTCTGGGCTTGTACGAAACTGGCGGCGAGAACGAACGGTATTGCCTTGAACAGGTGCAGACGCATTTAAAATTCCCTAGGACTTCTTGTCTCAAATCACAGCGATTGGCACCGCTGCGTCGGATAATGGCTACCGTAATGACCGTACGTCGGAAAGTTCAAAAAGCGGAACTGCTTCACACACATGTAGGACGGTTCGCCGCATAAATATCAATGTGACATTACGGGGCCGATTGTTTAGGATGGCGGCCCTAAGGTCAATAGTTTGGCACTAACTAGATAGCTAAAAAATCTAGCCAATTATTTGACGTCAATGCATATATAGACTACGCCCTCCCAATTGGCAGCCCTAATAGCGCGCTGCGAAATGGAATTTGTCGAAACGGATCGCCGGAGAAAATTTTAATGAGCAGTGTTGTTGCCATCGTCAAAAGCATTGTTGGTCAAGTTTTCGTTATTTCTCCGGAAGGTGCTCGGCGCGTCCTCGTTGAAGGTGATCGCTTGTTCGCGGGCGACCAGATCGACACCGGTATGTCGGGCGCCGTGAGCCTGGAGCTGGCCGACGGTCGCATTCTGGACCTGGGCCGTGACACCCAGTGGAGCGCCGACCTGCCGGACTCCAGCCTCGACCTCGCCGCTGCCAGCGAGCAAGCCGCGCCATCGGTTGCCGAGCTGCAACAAGCCATCGCCGCTGGCGCCGACCCGACCACCGACCTGGAAGCCACTGCCGCCGGCGCAAACGCTGCCGGTAACGGCGCAGCCGGGGGTGGCCACAGCTTCGTGGTGCTGGACGCGACCGCCGGCCGTGTCGATCCGACCATCGGCTTCCCCACCGGTACGCTTGGTCAGGGCACTTCGGCTCTCAACGCGCTGACCGGTGCCCCAGGCTCCGCTGACGCGGGCAACCTGGTGCTGCAGCCTTCGACCCTGTCCCTGAGCGCAACCCCCACCATCACCGAAGCCGGTGGTGTGCTGACCTACACCGCGACCGTGACGCGGCCATCCAGCAGCGACCTTACCGTCACCTTGTCCAATGGCGCGGTGATTACTATCCCGTCAGGCCAACTGACCGGTACAGTCAACGTACCCCTGGCGCCCAACGACACCCCGTACAACGACCCTAGCCAGATCAGCGTGGGCGTTACGGGCACCACCGGTGGCGGCAACCTGGTATTGACCATCGACCCTAACCCGGCCGTGACGCAGATCACCGACACCATCGACACCACCACGGTCACTCTAACGGCTGGTTCGACCGTGACCGAAGGCGGCCAGATCACCTACACCGCCACCTTGACCAACCCGGCGCAGACGCCGGTGAATGTCACCTTGAGCAATGGCTCGGTGATCACGATCAAGGCCGGTGAGTCGACAGGCAGCGTTGTCGTAGATGCGCCAGCTAACGACGTCTACAACAACGGCTCGACGGTCAGCACCACGATCACGGGCGCAACGGGCGGTAACTTCGAGAACCTGGTACCGAATACCACGCCAGCGGTTACCACCATTACCGATTCGATCGACACCACCACGGTCACCCTGACCGCGGGTACGACCGTGACCGAAGGCGGCCAGATCACCTACACCGCCACCCTGACCAACCCGGCGCAGACCCCGGTGAACGTCACCTTGAGCAATGGCTCGGTGATCACCATCAAGGCGGGCGAATCGACGGGTACCGTTGTGGTCGATACGCCGGCCAACGACGTTTACAACAATGGTTCGACGGTCAGCACCACGATCACGGGCGCAACGGGCGGTAACTTCGAGAACCTGGTACCGAATACCACGCCAGCGGTCACCACCATTACCGATTCGATCGACACCACCACGGTCACCCTGACCGCGGGTTCGACCGTGACCGAAGGCGGCCAGATCACCTACACCGCCACCCTGACCAACCCAGCGCAGACCCCGGTGAACGTCACCTTGAGCAATGGCTCGGTGATCACCATCAAGGCGGGCGAATCGACGGGTACCGTTGTGGTCGATACGCCGGCCAACGACGTTTACAACAATGGCTCTACCGTCAGCACCACCATCACGGGCGCAACGGGCGGTAACTTCGAGAACCTGGTACCGAATACCACGCCAGCGGTCACCACCATTACCGATTCGATCGACACCACCACGGTCACCCTGACCGCTGGTTCGACCGTGACCGAAGGCGGTCAGATCACCTACACCGCCACCTTGACCAACCCGGCGCAGACGCCTGTGAATGTCACCTTGAGCAATGGCTCGGTGATCACCATCAAGGCCGGTGAGTCGACAGGCAGCGTTGTCGTTGATACGCCAGCTAATGACGTCTACGTCAACGGCAGCACCGTCAGTACGACGATTACGGGCGCGACTGGCGGCAATTTCGAGAGCCTGGTGCCGAGCACCACGCCAGCGGTTACCACCATTACCGATTCGATCGACACCACCACTGTGACGCTGACAGCCCCAACCGAGGCGAACGAAGGTGGTCAGGTGACGTATACCGCCACGCTTTCCAATAAAGCGGGCACTGATGTCACGTTGAAGTTGGACAACGGCTCAAGCATCACCATCAAAGCTGGCGAAACCGTTGGCACCGTGACCGTGCCCGCCCCTACCGATGACGTGTTCATCGACAAAAGCACCCAAACGGTCAAGATCACCGAAACCACCGGCGGCAACTTCGAAAAACTGGAAGTTGCAGGTAACGGCGCGACCACCACGATCAACGACACCATCGACAAAGTTGATGTGGTTCTGACCGCTACCACCACCGTTGGCGAAGGCGGCAACATCGTCTACACCGCCAGCCTTGTGGATAAAAACGGCGCACCGGTGACTAACATCACTAACCCGTTGACCGTCACTTTGGATAACGGTCAGACCATTACTATCGGTGTTAACCAATCCAGCGGCACCGTTACCACCGTGGCGCCAGACGATATTTATAAAGGCGATCAGACCGTCACCGCTGCTATCAAGGGTGTGACCGGCGGCGAGCATTTTGAAAATCTGGTTCCAGGTACTACCCCAGTTAACACGACCGTTACCGATACACCGGGCACCGATAACACCACTACCGTGACACTGACGGCTCCGACCGAGGCGAATGAGGGTGGCGAGATCACTTACACCGCCACGCTTTCCAACAAAGCGGGCACTGACGTCACGCTGAAGTTGGATAACGGCTCAAGCATCACCATCAAAGCTGGCGAAACCGTTGGCACCGTGACCGTCCCTGCGCCTACCGATGACGTGTTCATCGACAAGAGCACGCAGACCGTTCAGATCACCGAGGCCACTGGCGGCAACTTCGAAAAACTCGAAGTGGCAGGCAACGGCGCGACCACCACGATCAACGACACCATCGACAAGGTCGATGTAGTTCTGACGGCCACTACCACTGTCGGCGAAGGCGGCAACATCGTCTACACCGCCAGCCTTGTGGATAAAAACGGCGCACCGGTGACTAACATCACTAACCCGCTGACCGTGACCTTGGATAACGGCAAGACAATCACCATCGGTGTGAACCAGTCGAGTGGCTCTGTCACCACTATCGCGCCGGATGACGTTTATAAAGGCGACCAGACCGTCACTACCGCTATCAAAGGCGTCACTGGTGGCGAGCACTTTGAAAACTTGGTCCCTGGCACGACGGCAGTGAACACCACTGTCACCGACACCCCCGATACCGACAACACAACGACTGTCATCCTGACTGCGCCAAATGCAGTTAACGAAGGTGGCCAGATCACCTACACCGCAACCTTGAGCAACAAGGCCGGCACCGACGTCACGCTGAAACTCGACAACGGCTCAAGCATCACCATCAAGGCTGGCGAAACCGTAGGCACCGTCACTGTCCCTGCGCCTACCGATGACGTGTTCATCGACAAGAGCACACAGACCGTCAAGATCACCGAGACCACTGGCGGCAACTTCGAGAAGTTAGAAGTCGCAGGCAACGGCGCGACCACCACGATCAACGACACCATCGACAAAGTCGACGTAGTCCTGACCGCCACCACCACCGTCGGTGAAGGCGGCAATATCGTCTACACCGCCAGCCTTGTGGATAAAAACGGCGCGCCGGTGACCAACATCACCAACCCGCTGACCGTTACCTTGGACAACGGTAAAACCATCACCATCGGCGTAAACCAATCGAGCGGTAGCGTTTCGGTTGTTGCTCCTGATGATGTGTACAAGGGCGACCAAACCGTCACCACCGCCATCAAAGGCGTGACCGGCGGCGAGCACTTCGAAAATCTGGTTCCAGGTACTACCCCGGTTAACACCACCGTTACTGATACACCGGGCACCGATAACACCACTACCGTAACGCTGACAGCTCCGACCGAGGCGAATGAGGGTGGCCAGATCACTTATACCGCCACGCTTTCCAACAAAGCGGGCACTGACGTCACGCTGAAGTTGGACAACGGCTCGTCGATCACCATCAAGGCTGGCGAAACTGTTGGGACCGTCACCGTGCCCGCCCCTACCGATGACGTGTTCATCGACAAGAGCACGCAGACCGTCAAGATAACCGAGACCACTGGCGGCAACTTCGAGAAGTTAGAAGTCGCAGGCAACGGCGCAACCACCACGATCAACGACACCATCGACAAGGTCGATGTAGTTCTGACGGCCACTACCACTGTCGGCGAAGGCGGCAACATCGTCTACACCGCCAGCCTTGTGGATAAAAACGGCGCGCCGGTGACCAACATCAACAATCCGCTGACTGTGACTTTGGATAACGGCCAGACCATCACTATTGGCGTAAACCAATCGAGCGGTAGCGTTTCGGTTCTAGCTCCTGATGATGTGTACAAAGGCGACCAGACCGTTACCACTGCTATCAAAGGCGTCACTGGCGGCGAGCACTTTGAAAATCTGGCTCCAGGTACTACCCCGGTTAACACCACCGTTACTGATACACCAGGTACAGACAACATCACTACTGTGACGCTGACAGCGCCTAACGCTGTTAACGAAGGTGGACAGATTACGTACACCGCCACGCTTTCCAACAAAGCGGGCACTGACGTAACACTGAAACTCGACAACGGTTCAAGCATCACCATCAAGGCCGGCGACACTGTTGGCACTGTGACCGTGCCCGCCCCTACCGATGACGTGTTCATCGATAAGAGCACCCAGACCGTCAAGATCACCGAAACCAGTGGTGGCAACTTCGAAAAGCTCGAAGTGGCAGGCAGCGGCGCGACCACTACGATCAACGACACCATCGACAAGGTTGATGTAGTTCTGACCGCCACTACCACTGTTGGTGAAGGCGGCAATATCGTCTACACCGCTAGCCTCGTGGATAAAAACGGCGCACCGGTGACCAACATCACCAATCCGCTGACCGTCACCCTCGATAACGGCAAGACCATCACCATTGGCGTAAACCAATCGAGCGGTAGCGTTTCGGTTATTGCTCCTGATGATGTGTATAAGGGCGACCAAACCGTCACCACGGCTATCAAAGGCGTGACTGGCGGCGAGCATTTTGAAAACCTGGTCCCAGGTACAGATAACGTCACTACAACTGTGACTGATACACCGGGTACCGACAACACCACTACCGTGACGCTGACGGCTCCGACCGAGGCGAGCGAAGGTAGTCAGATTACCTATACCGCGACCTTGAGCAACAAGGCTGGCACTGACGTCACCCTGAAGCTGGATAACGGCTCGTCGATCATGATCAAGGCTGGCGACACTGTTGGCACCGTGACTGTCCCTGCGCCTACCGATGACGTGTTCATCGACAAGAGCACGCAGACGGTCAAGATCACCGAAACCACCGGCGGCAATTTCGAAAAACTCGAAGTGGCAGGCGACGGCACAACCACCACCATCAATGACACCATCGACAAGGTAGATGTGGTCCTGACCGCTACTACCACCGTCGGCGAAGGCGGCAATATCGTCTACACCGCCAGCCTTGTGGATAAAAACGGCGCACCGGTGACCAACATCACCAATCCGCTGACCGTGACCCTGGATAACGGCAAGACCATCACTATTGGCGTAAACCAGTCGAGCGGTTCTATCACCACCATCGCGCCGGATGACGTGTACAAAGGCGACCAGACCGTCACTACCGCCATCAAAGGCGTGACCGGCGGCGAGCACTTTGAAAATCTGGTTCCAGGTACTACCCCGGTTAACACCACCGTTACTGATACACCGGGCACCGATAACACCACTACCGTAACGCTGACAGCTCCGACCGAAGCGAATGAGGGTGGCCAGATCACCTATACCGCGACCTTGAGCAATAAGGCCGGTACCGACGTCACGCTGAAGTTGGATAACGGCTCTTCGATCACCATCAAGGCTGGCGACACGGTTGGCACCGTGACTGTCCCTGCGCCTACCGATGACGTGTTCATCGACAAGAGCACGCAGACGGTCAAGATCACCGAAACCACCGGCGGCAACTTCGAAAAACTGGAAGTTGCAGGCAGCGGCGCAACGACCACGATCAACGACACGATCGACAAAGTTGATGTGGTTCTGACCGCTACCGCCACCGTTGGTGAAGGCGGCAACATCGTCTACACCGCCAGCCTTGTGGATAAAAACGGCGCACCGGTGACTAACATCACCAATCCGCTGACCGTCACCCTCGATAACGGCAAGACCATTACCATTGGTGTGAATCAGTCGAGTGGCTCTATCACCACCATCGCGCCGGATGATGTGTACAAAGGCGACCAAACTGTCACTACCGCCATCAAAAGCGTGACCGGCGGCGAGCACTTCGAAAACCTGGTCCCTGGCACGACGGCAGTGAACACTACTGTCACCGATAACCCTGGCACCGATAACACCACCACCGTTACGTTGACGGCTCCGGCTGAGGCAAACGAAGGTGGTCAGATTACGTACACCGCGACCTTGAGCAACAAGGCCGGTACTGACGTCATCTTGAAGCTGGATAACGGCTCTTCGATCACCATCAAGGCTGGCGACACGGTTGGCACCGTAACCGTGCCCGCGCCGACCGATGACGTGTTCATCGATAAGAGCACTCAGACCGTCAAGATCACCGACGCTTCCGGCGGCAACTTCGAAAAACTGGAAGTTGCAGGTAACGGCGCGACCACCACGATCAACGACACCATCGACAAAGTTGATGTGGTCCTGACGGCCACCACCACCGTTGGTGAAGGCGGCAACATCGTCTACACCGCTAGCCTTGTGGATAAAAACGGTGCGCCGGTGACTAACATCACCAATCCGTTGACCGTCACCTTGGATAATGGCCAGACCATCACCATCGGCGTAAACCAATCGAGCGGTAGCGTTTCGGTTATTGCTCCTGATGATGTGTATAAGGGCGACCAAACCGTCACCACGGCTATCAAAAGCGTGACTGGCGGCGAGCACTTCGAAAACCTGGTCCCTGGCACTACGGCAGTGAACACCACTGTCACCGATACCCCCGGTACCGACAACACAACGACTGTCACCCTGACTGCGCCAAGTGCGGTTAACGAAGGTGGTCAGATTACCTACACCGCGACCTTGAGCAACAAGGCTGGCACTGACGTCACCCTGAAGCTGGATAACGGCTCGTCGATCACGATCAAGGCTGGCGACACTGTTGGCACCGTCACTGTCCCTGCGCCTACCGATGACATGTTCATCGACAAGAGCACGCAGACGGTCAAGATCACCGAAACCACCGGCGGCAACTTCGAAAAACTCGAAGTGGCAGGCAACGGCGCAACGACCACGATCAACGACACCATCGACAAAGTTGATGTGGTCCTGACGGCCACCACCACCGTTGGCGAAGGCGGCAACATCGTCTACACCGCCAGCCTTGTGGATAAAAACGGTGCGCCGGTGACTAACATCACCAACCCGTTGACCGTCACCTTGGATAATGGCCAGACCATCACCATCGGCGTAAACCAGACTAGCGGTAGCGTTTCGGTTCTTGCTCCTGATGATGTCTATAAAGGCGATCAAACCGTCACCACCGCTATCAAGGGTGTTACCGGCGGCGAGCACTTCGAAAATCTGGTTCCAGGTACTACCCCGGTTAACACCACCGTTACTGATACACCGGGCACCGATAACACCACTACCGTAACGCTGACAGCTCCGACCGAAGCGAATGAGGGTGGCCAGATCACCTATACCGCGACCTTGAGCAATAAGGCCGGTACCGACGTCACGCTGAAGTTGGATAACGGCTCTTCGATCACCATCAAGGCTGGCGACACGGTTGGCACTGTGACCGTGCCCGCTCCTAGCGATGACGTGTTCATCGATAAGAGCACTCAGACCGTCAAGATCACCGACGCTTCCGGCGGCAACTTCGAAAAACTGGAAGTTGCAGGCAGCGGCGCAACGACCACGATCAACGACACCATCGACAAGGTCGATGTGGTCCTGACGGCCACCACCACCGTTGGTGAAGGCGGCAACATCGTCTACACCGCCAGCCTTGTGGCTAAAAACGGCGCACCGGTGACTAACATCATCAATCCGCTGACCGTCACCCTCGATAACGGCAAGACCATCACCATTGGTGTGAATCAGTCGAGTGGCTCTATCACCACCATCGCGCCGGATGATGTGTACAAAGGCGATCAAACTGTCACTACCGCCATCAAAAGCGTGACCGGCGGCGAGCACTTCGAAAACCTGGTCCCTGGCACGACGGCAGTGAACACTACTGTCACCGATAACCCTGGCACCGATAACACCACCACCGTTACGTTGACGGCTCCGGCTGAGGCAAACGAAGGTGGGCAGATTACGTACACCGCCACGCTGTCCAACAAAGCGGGCACTGACGTAACACTGAAGCTCGACAACGGTTCAAGCATCACCATCAAGGCTGGCGACACCGTTGGCACCGTAACCGTGCCTGCGCCTACCGATGACGTGTTCATCGACAAGAGCACGCAGACCGTTCAGATCACCGAGACCACTGGTGGCAACTTCGAAAAACTGGAAGTCGCAGGGAATGGCGCAACCACCACAATCAACGACACCATCGACAAGGTTGATGTAGTCCTGACCGCGACCACCACCGTTGGCGAAGGCGGCAATATCGTCTACACCGCCAGCCTTGTGGATAAAAACGGCGCACCGGTGACCAACATCACCAATCCGCTCACCGTGACTCTGGACAACGGCAAGACCATCACCATCGGCGTAAACCAATCGAGCGGTAGCGTTTCGGTTCTTGCTCCTGATGATGTGTACAAGGGCGACCAAACTGTCACCACCGCTATCAAGGGTGTGACCGGCGGCGAGCATTTCGAAAATCTGGTCCCTGGCACTACCGCGGTGAACACCACCGTTACGGACACACCGGGTACCGATAACACCACCACGGTTACGCTGACTGCGCCAAGTGCCGTTAACGAAGGCGGCCAGATCACCTACACCGCGACCTTGAGCAACAAGGCCGGTACTGATGTCACCTTGAAGCTGGATAACGGCTCGTCGATCACTATCAAGGCTGGCGACACGGTTGGCACCGTGACCGTGCCCGCTCCTAGCGATGACGTGTTCATCGATAAGAGCACGCAGACCGTCAAGATCACCGACGCTTCCGGCGGCAACTTCGAAAAACTGGAAGTTGCAGGCAACGGCGCAACCACCACGATCAACGACACCATCGACAAAGTCGATGTGGTCCTGACGGCCACCACCTCCGTTGGTGAAGGCGGCAACATCGTCTACACCGCCAGCCTTGTGGATAAAAACGGTGCGCCGGTGACTAACATCACCAACCCGTTGACCGTCACCTTGGATAACGGCCAGACCATCACCATTGGCGTAAACCAGACTAGCGGTAGCGTTTCGGTTCTTGCTCCTGATGATGTCTATAAAGGCGATCAAACCGTCACCACCGCTATCAAGGGTGTGACCGGCGGCGAGCATTTCGAGAATCTGGTCCCTGGCACTACCGCGGTGAACACCACCGTTACTGATACACCGGGCACCGATAACACCACTACCGTAACGCTGACAGCACCGACCGAAGCGAATGAGGGTGGCCAGATCACCTATACGGCGACCTTGAGCAATAAGGCCGGTACTGACGTCACGCTGAAGTTGGATAACGGCTCTTCGATCACTATCAAGGCTGGCGACACCGTTGGCACTGTGACCGTGCCTGCGCCTAGCGATGACGTGTTCATCGACAAGAGCACCCAGACCGTACAGATCACCGAAACCACTGGCGGCAACTTCGAAAAACTCGAAGTTGCAGGCAGCGGCGCAACCACCACCATCAACGACACCATCGACAAAGTCGATGTGGTTCTGACCGCCACTACCACCGTTGGAGAGGGCGGCAATATCGTCTACACCGCCAGCCTTGTGGATAAAAACGGCGCGCTGGTGATTAACATCACCAATCCGTTGACCGTCACCTTGGATAATGGCCAGACCATCACCATCGGCGTAAACCAGACTAGCGGTAGCGTTTCGGTTCTTGCTCCTGATGATGTCTATAAAGGCGATCAAACCGTCACCACCGCTATCAAAGGCGTAACCGGCGGCGAGCATTTCGAGAACCTGGTGCCGGGCACTACCGCGGTGAACACCACCGTTACGGACACACCGGGTACCGACAACACCACTACTGTGACGCTGACAGCGCCAAGTGCCGTTAACGAAGGTGGTCAGATCACCTACACCGCGACCTTGAGCAATAAGGCCGGCACCGACGTCACGCTGAAACTCGACAATGGTTCAAGCATCACCATTAAGGCTGGCGACACTGTTGGCACCGTCACTGTCCCTGCGCCTACCGATGACGTGTTTATCGATAAAAGCACCCAGACCGTTAAGATCGCCGAGACCACCGGCGGCAATTTCGAAAAACTCGAAGTGGCAGGCGACGGCGCAACCACCACCATCAATGACACCATCGACAAGGTAGATGTGGTCCTGACCGCTACTACCACCGTCGGCGAAGGCGGCAATATCGTCTACACCGCCAGCCTTGTGGATAAAAACGGCGCACCGGTGACCAACATCACCAACCCGTTGACCGTTACCTTGGACAACGGCAAGACCATCACCATCGGCGTAAACCAATCAAGCGGTAGCGTTTCGGTTGTTGCTCCTGATGACGTGTACAAGGGCGACCAGACCGTCACCACTGCTATCAAAGGCGTGACCGGCGGCGAGCATTTTGAGAATCTGGTCCCTGGCACTACCGCGGTGAACACCACCGTTACGGACACTCCGGGTACCGACAACACCACTACTGTGACGCTGACAGCGCCTAACGCTGTTAACGAAGGTGGCCAGATTACGTACACCGCCACGCTGTCCAACAAGGCGGGGACCGACGTCACGCTGAAGTTGGACAACGGCTCGTCGATCACAATCAAGGCTGGCGAGACCGTGGGCACCGTAACTGTGCCTGCGCCTACCGATGACGTGTTCATCGACAAGAGCACTCAGACCGTCAAGATCACCGACGCTTCCGGCGGCAACTTCGAAAAACTGGAAGTGGCAGGCAACGGCGCAACCACCACGATCAACGACACCATCGACAAGGTGGATGTAGTTCTGACCGCCACCACCACCGTTGGCGAAGGCGGCAACATCGTCTACACCGCCAGCCTTGTGGATAAAAACGGCGCAGCGGTGACCAACATCACCAATCCGCTGACCGTCACCTTGGACAATGGCAAAACCATCACCATCGGTGTGAATCAGTCGAGCGGTTCCATCACCACCGTAGCGCCAAACGACGTCTACAAAGGCGACCAAACCGTCACCACCGCCATCAAAGGCGTGACCGGTGGCGAGCATTTCGAGAACCTCGTGCCGGGCACGACGGCGGTGAACACCACCGTCACCGACACACCAGGCTCCACCGACCTGACCACCGTCACCTTGACTGCCCCGACCGCGGTCAACGAAGGCGGCCAGATCACCTACACCGCCACCTTGAGCAACAAGGCCGGCAGCGACATGCTGGTCCAGCTCGACAACGGTTCGAGCATCACCATCAAGCAAGGTGAGACCATGGGCACGGTGACCGTCCCGGCGCCTACCGATGACGTGTTCATCGACAAGAGCACCCAGACCGTCAAGATCACCGGCACCACCGGCGGCAATTTCGAGGGGGTGACCATCACACCTGCGGGCGCCACGACCACCATCAACGACACCATCGACGACGTGACCGTGGTACTCAAGGCCACCGGTTCGGTCAGCGAAGGCGGGCAGATCGTCTACACCGCGTCCCTGGTCGACAAGAACGGCGCGGCCGTGAACAACGTGGGCTCCGACTTGGTGGTAAGGCTGGATAACGGCTCGACCATCACCATCGGCAGTGGCAAGTCCACCAGCTTCACGACAGCTACCGCACCGAACGATGCCTATGTCGGCGCCAATGATGTCAGCGCCAAGATCACCGGCGTGGTCAGCGGTGGCGACAAGTACGAGCATCTGATTGTTGACGCCAGCCCCGCGGTCACCAAGGTCACGGATGTAGTGACGGATACCAAAATCAGCATAACGGGCGATGGCTCGGTCACTGAAGGTGGCACAGCCCACTACACCCTGACCTTGACCAACCCGCCGCAAACCGACGTAACCGTGACGCTCAAATACAGCGGCACCGCCACTGACGGTTCGGACTTCACCGGCGTGTACACCGTGAAGATCCCGGCAGGCTCCAGCAGCGTGCCGTTTGATATCCGCACGCTCGACGACAAGATCACCGAGCCTACGGAACAGATCGTTATCACCATCGACAAGGTCACCGGAGGCAACTTCGAGAACCTGGTGATCGACAAAGGCACCGTCACCACCAACATCCTCGACAACGATGCGCCGCCGGTGATCGACCTGGATGCCAACAACTCCAGCGGCGCCACGGGTGCCGATTACAAGACGACATTTACCGAGGGTACCGCCGGGCCGGGCGTGTCGATCGCCGATACGGATATCAAGATCACTGACCCAGACAGCACACTGCTGACGGGCGCGACGGTCACGCTGACCAACGCACAGGCCGGTGATGCCCTGAACCTGGGCAATAGCGTGAATGGCATCAGCGTCAGCACCAACAACCAGACGGGCACTATTACCCTGACGTTGTCCGGCAGCGCAACGCTGGCTGACTACATGCAACGTATCCAGAACATCACGTTCACCAACAACAGCCACGACCCGAGCACCACACCGCGCACCATCACCGTGACGGTGACCGATGGCGGCAACTACTCCAACGTGGCCACCACCACCGTCAACGTGGTAGCGGTCAACGATGCACCAGTGGCCACTGGCGGTGCTGTGACCGGTACGGAAGACACGGCGCTGGCCCTGACCTGGGCCAACTTCGGCGTGAGCGATGTGGACTCGCCACAAGCCAGCCTCGGGGTGAAAATCACCGACCTGCCAGTAGCCGGCAAGCTGCAATACCTTGCGGCGGACGGCAGCACCTGGACCAACGTGACCAGCGGCCAGACCTTTACCAAGGCCCAGATCGATGGCGGCCAACTGCGCTTTATGCCGAACGCCAACGAGTCCGGCGCCGACGGTTACGGCGGCACTGGCGTGGGTAACAAGCAGGCGGATTACGCGCAGTTCAAGTTCCAGCCAACCGATGGCAAGGACCTGGGCACCAGCGCTACGGTGAAAGTCGATATCACCCCAGTGGCCGACGCACCGACCCTGAGCGTGGCCGACAACAACGTTGCCTCGACCGGCCTGGTCAAACAGGGCTGGAACAGCATCGCCGGCCTCGGCAACAACGGCAACGGTGCTGCACCGGACGTGCTGAAAAAAGCCATCGATAACGCGGGCACACCCAACAGCACCTCTGTGGTGACCAACGTCGAGTCCGTCGACAACGTGGCCGCTGGCTCTGGTTCCAAGATCTCCGGCCTGATCTACATGGAAGCGGGCAAGAGCTACACCTTCAGCGGTATCGCGGATGACAGCGTGGTGGTCAACGTTGGCGGTAAAGACGTTGCGAGCGGTTTGTGGGGTACCAACAGCGGCAAGTTCAGCGGCTCGTTCACGCCAACGACCACTGGTTACTACAGCCTTGAGATCTACCAGGCCAACCAAGCGGGGCCTGGCAGCTTTGACGTCAACCTGTCGGTCAACGGCGGGGCGGTGCAGAACCTGAGCACCAGCACCGTGCCGCTGTACACCGGCCTTACCGACCTGACCAACGCCGGCGTCACCGTATCCGACCTGCATGGCAGCAACGGTGACGGTTACTACGTGGGCTACAAGCTCAACGAAGGCCAGGAAAACGGCACGGTCAAATTGTCCAAGGTCACCACCGCGCTGACCGACACCGACGGCTCCGAAACCCTGAGCGTGAAGATCAGCGGCATTCCGGCAGGCTCGGTGCTCACTGACGCGTCGGGGCACACCTTTACTGCGGGTAAAACCGTGGGCGAAGTGAATGTCACGGGCTGGGACCTGAACACCCTGACCATCAAGCCGCCGACCTACTACAGCGGTCAGTTCAACCTGACGGTCACTTCGACGTCCACCGAGAGCATCGGCGGTTCAGCGACCACCACCGCGCAATTGCCCGTCACGGTGCACCCAGCGACCTACAATTCGGTCACCGGCACCTCGGGCAGCGACACCATCAATGGCAGCGATGGCAACGACATTGTCGTGGCCGACGTCGCCGGCTTGAACGTGGTGCAGGGCAAGAACTACAACATCGCGTTCATGATCGATACATCGGGCAGTATGGGTGCGGACTCGATAGCAGCGGCAAAAACCTCGCTGACCACCACGTTCAACTCGCTGAAAAACAGTATCGGCGCCAGCACTTCTGGCACTGTGAATATCTTCCTGGCGGATTTCAGCGACCAGGTCAATCGCACGGTGACAGTCAACCTGAAAGACCCAGGTGCATTGGACTCGCTGCAGAAAGTCCTGGATTCCATGGTGTCTACCGGCGGGACTAACTACGAAGACGTGTTCAAGGCCGCGGCCAACTTCTTCAAGAGTGCCCAGGCGACTGGCAACACTGGCGCTATCAATACAACGTACTTCATCACCGATGGTCAGCCGACGTTTTACCAAGCGTCCGAGCAGACCAACCCATACTTGTACGGCAACGTCAGGCTCGATGATGTCGTCACCATGAACAACTACACCATAGGTACCGCCACCCGGATCAACATCGATTCGAATAACTACCTTGATATCAACTCTGCCGGCAAGGTAACCCTCTGGTCTTACGGCTGGGGGTACAACAAGGGAATCATCCACGCCCAAGGGGATGGCACCTATGAAATATCGGTGCAAGGCGGCCTCGGCTACGATACCGACTACTCCACCACCCTCAACTCCAACAGCGCGTTCGCACTGCTTAAAGGTCTGTCCACAGGTGGCGTAGAAGCCATCGGCCTCAACAGTGGGGTCAGCCTGAATCAGTTGGCACCGTACGACAGCGATGGCAAGCCACAGGCCAACATCGATCCGAAGGACCTGGCCAACGCTATCCTCGGCCACACAGAGGCGACGTTGCCGGGCGCGGACACCGTCAGCGGTGGCGACGGCAACGACATCCTCTTCGGCGACCTGGTGAGCTTCAGCGGGATCAATGGCGAGGGTTACAACGCGCTGCAGGCCTTTGTCGCACAGAAGACCGGCGTGGCTGTCTCGGCAGTGACTGCCTCTAACGTTCACCAGTACGTCACCGAGCACTATGTGGACTTCGACGTCTCCGGCGCCAAAGATGCCGGCGATACACTGTTGGGCGGGGCTGGCGATGACATCCTGTTCGGCCAGGGCGGCAACGACCTTCTGGACGGCGGCAAAGGCAATGACATCCTGCTGGGTGGCACGGGTAACGACACGTTGATTGGCGGCCAGGGCAACGACATCCTGATCGGTGGCTCGGGGGCCGACACCTTCGTGTGGAAGGCGGGCGACATCGGCAACGATGTGATCAAGGACTTCAAGGCGTCCGAAGGCGACCGCATTGACCTGCGCGATTTGTTGAAAGGTGAAACCGACAGCACCATCGACAATTACCTCAAGATCACCACGGTAGAAGGTGTGTCGACCCTGCAAGTGAGCAGTGAAGGCAAGCTCAACGCCGCCGGTGGCCTGGCCAATGCTGATGTGACGATCAAACTGGAAGGCAACGATTGGTCCCACACCAGCATCAACTCGCTGATCAGTGGTGCCGACCCGACCATCAAGATCGATCACACCTAAGACGCGATTGATCGGCCGCCCTTCCAGGCGGCCGATTTTTTGGCCTACGGGTCGCTGGCCCTGGCGGACGGCGCATCGCATACTCACGCCCATACACGCAGCGTTGACCTATGCTGTTGAACGCCTGTGGCGCATTTTCGAGGGGTTGTTATGTTTTACGTGCAACGTGATGCACAGGGCGCGCTGGTTCGCGTAGAGGCCGCTGCCTTTACCGAATCCACTGAAACCCTGCCGGCCGATCACCATGAGATACAGGCCTGGTACGCCAACGAAGTGGTGGAAACCAGCCTGGCCCAGCTCAAGCAGAGCGACTTTGAGATGATCCGGGTGCTGGATGACTTGATCCAGGTGCTGACCCGCAAGGGGGTGATCAGCGTGACCGACCTGCCGCCGGCAGCCCAGGCCAAGTTGATGGACCGTAACCAGGCGAGGGAAGCGTTGGGTGGGTTGAGCCAGTTGATCGATGATGACGAGAAAGGATTGATTTAATCCAACCGCTCCTACAGGTGAATTATTTCCAGGGCGCGGGCTCGCCAAACAGTTGGCCCTGCACGCCGAAAATCCCCATCTCACGAATCACCTTCAGTTCGCCCTCGGTCTCTACACGTTCGGCAATCAACGGCAGGTCGATGCTATGGGCCGCTCGCTGGATGGCCTCGATAAACAGGCGCTTGTCGCTTTCCTGGTCGATGGCGCGAATGTAGCTGCCGTCGATCTTCAGGTACGCCAAGCCCAGGCGCGCCAGGTTGCCGATGATGCTGAACCGCCCACCGAAACGTTGCAGGCTGAGGGAGAAGCCCAGTTCGCGCAGGCGCTGGGTCATCTGTTCCAGCACGGGCTGCTCAGGCAGTTGCTCCTCACCAATCTCCAGGGTGAGGCGCGGGCCCAGGTTGCTGTGCTGGCGTAGCAGGTCATAAACGCGGTTCAGGGCCTGGGTATCTTGCAAGGTTGCGGCCGAAAGATTCAGCGCCAGGTTCTCGGTGTGGCTGGCCATCTGCTTGAGCACCTGCTCCAGCATCAGGCGGTCCAGGCGGGCGGACCAACCAAAGCGCTCAAGCCACGGCAGGAAGCGCCCGGCCGGTATGGTGTGGCCGTCTTCGTCCTGCAAGCGCGACAGTACCTTGTAATGCAAGACCAATTGTGGGTCCTGGCTGGCGACAACCGGCTGGAAGTACAGCTGGAAGCGCTGCTGGGTCAGGGCCTGGTCCAACAAGGTGTGCCAGGCATGGTGATCGTCTCCCACGCTGGCGGCGGCGCTGCGGTCCAGGCACACCCAACTGGTGTCGCCCTGCGCTTGGGCCTGGGCCAGGGCCTGGTCGGCCAGGGTCAGCAGGGCTTGGGGCGCGTCGCCATGGCTGAACGGCGCCAGGCCGATATAGGCGACCGGCGTAACGTCACTGGCGCCGGTCGCTTGCAGGCTGAGCAAAGTGCTTTCCAGGTTTTGCGCCAGCTGCATCGCTTCTTCACGCATCAACCCCGGCGCCAGCACGGCGAACTCACCGCCACGAATACGGGTGACGAGGTTATGGGTTTCCGGGTACGGCGCGCACTGGCGCAGTAGTTGTTCGCCAACCGCTTGCAGTAACTGGTCGGTGCGCTGGCCACCCAGGCGCTGGTTGAGGCCGGCCAGGTCCTTGACCCGCAGCAGCAGAAGGTAGCCGGAGTTGGTCTCTTCCGGGTTACTGACGCGGGCGTTGAGCTGCATCTCGAAATAACGGCGGTTGGCGAGGCCGGTGAGGTTGTCCTGATAGGATTCGGTGCGCAGTTTTTCGCTACGCTCGGCCTGTTCCTGGAACAGCGCCTTGAGCTTTTCCACCATCTGGTTCATGGCCTGCACCACCCGCCGCAGTTCAGGCGTGCGGGGCAAGTCAGGCAGGCTGAGGAACTCGCGGCGGGCAATGGCGTGGGACTGTTTGACCATATAGTCCAACGGCTTCAATTGCCGGCGCAGCAGCAGCCCACCGAGCACCACGCTGACCGCACCGCACAAGAGCAACCAGCCCAGGCTACCCAGGGCGCTTTGCCAGAGCTTGGCCAGGGCGAACATCGGATGGCTGACCACTTCTACCCGTGCGGCCTGTTCCCAGCCACGGCTGACCAGGGCATCACCGCCTGCCGGCTCCAGTCCGATCAGCTTGACGAACCAGTTGGGCACGCCGTTGTTGTCGGGAATACCGCTGCGCTCGACGATGGTTTTGTCGGTGGCCAGGTCCACGACGCGGATGCTGGCATAGTAACCGCTGTCGAAGATCGAGCTGACCAACAGCTCCACCATGGCTGGGTCATCGATATTCGGGGTGAGCGACAGCGCCAATGCCGTCGCGGCATCCTGGGCGTGGGAGCGCAATTGGTTGACGTATTGGGTGCGCGAGCTTTCCAGGCTGACCATGAAGCTGCCGCTGAAGGCGACCACCAGGAACAGACAGATTGCGATCAATAGCTGTTTGAACAGAGACATCCGATCAGTTACTCCTAGTTGGCAGGCTCGGCTGGGAAGCCTTCCGCACGCATTTTTCTCAACACATCCTGCCAGCGCGACAAGCGTTTGGTATCACCGACTTTTTTGTTGCCTTTGGCACCAGGCAAGTACAACCCCTCGGCGTTGAATGAGTACACCGGGACCAGGTCGGTGCGACGGGTAGCCGGCAGGATCTCATCCATCAGGCTGTCGAGCACCAGTGGGACGGCGTCGGGGCTCGAATAATAAGTCAGGACCATGTGCGCCCGATTCTGCCGCAGGGCCTTGACGTAGGTAATGCGCAACTTGTCGCTGGACACGCCCAGGTGACGCAAACTGAAATATTTTGCGATGGCGTAGTCTTCACAGTCACCAGCACCTTTCCAGAGTGCCTCGACGGGCGTCTCCCAGTAATCCACAACGTGCCAGAGATCGATGTCTTCCACGTAGGTCATTTGCTTGTTGAAGAACAAATTGACGACCTTGAGCTGGTCCTGCTCGCTGACCTGTTTTTCGCTCACCAATAACCGCTGCCAGGCGTCGATACGCTGCTGGCCTTGACCCAAAGGCCCGTAGACGGCGGTAGCCTTGCGGCTGATTTGCGAGAAATCCCAATCGGCACGCAGCCCGCCGAGCATCAGGCCGGCCAGTAAAGTTGCTGATAAAAGCCAGCAAAGCAGTCGATAGGGATTAAAACTTACCGCCAAAATGTTCAGTCCGTGAAAGAGACGGAATTTCCAGGGATGGTGAAGCCTGGCCCTACAAAAAACAATGGCACAGTGCAATCATCGCAGGAGGCGGCGTTTTTATAACCGCCCTTGTGAGAGACACAAAGTATGCTGTGTAAGCACTTACAAACGGAAACTTTGGCTATTTGACAAGCACCTGGCCCATCTTTAGTGTTCTTTGGATCCAATTAGCCAGACTATTATTCAAGAAAGGAGGATAGCGCAACCGTGACGCAGAAGCCGAACCCATTAAGCAGCATCAAAATCAGCGGGCCTATTCCCGCCCATCTTGCGCGCTCCGTTATCGAAGAAACGTTGCGTAATGCCATCCTTGATGGGCGATTGCCCTGTGGCACCGCCATGCGCCAGCAAGAACTGGCCAGCCTGTTCGGCGTCAGTCGCATGCCGGTACGCGAAGCGTTGCGCCAGCTGGAGGCGCAATCCTTGTTGCATGTGGTGACTCACAAGGGTGCCGTCGTTGCTCCCTTGATCGAGGACAATTCGGCCGAGACCTATGCCCTGCGCATGTTGCTGGAGTCCGAGGCCCTGCGCCTGTCGATTCCGTTGCTCACCGACGCGGACCTTGCTCAAGCTGAGGCCTGTATCAACGCACTGGAAAGCGAGAAAGACTACACCGAGATTGGTCGGCTCAATCGCCTGTTTCACATGGTGTTGTACGGCAAGGCGCCCAACCAGCGGCTGCTCACTTTGGTCGAGCACGGATTGAATGAGGAGGAGCGCTTCCTGCGCTTCAACCTTGAGGCGATGGGGCTGGGGGAGACTTCCCAGGAGGATCACCGCGAACTGCTGAGCCTGGTAGCGCAGAGGAAGGTCGAGGAGAGCATCCTGACGCTGCGTAACCACTTGATGCGAGGCATGGAGGTGATCGCGACCTACCTCAGCGGCCTCGAGAGCGCCGAAAAAAACCCCACTCAGTAGGTTTTTTCGCTTTTGCCCTTGATCCTTAGGTGATGTAGCAACTTTCTTATCAGGGATTGTTGCTCCATCAGAAAAAACAAAGAACCAAATCATAATTAGAGCCGACTCAGCGCGCAGCAAAATCCCACGTATAGCTGGGGAATCACCACACACATAAATATCGGGAAAAACATCTAATACATTTGTATACCGGTTCAAACATTCAACCAGCTTATTATCTTTTCCCAGCAAGACACACCTTTCCATCCACTGCGTCTGCCTAGTGCAAGGGCCTCGCCGTGCGCGTGGGCGCGCTCAAGTTACTCTCGCACTCACAACTATAATATTTCAACACTGCTTTTAGAGCACTCGCAACAACTCATAGGCGTCAACCATGTACCCACATTCACTCGCGCAAAAAAAACGACAACTTTTTGATCATCCGTTATTTATAGAAATAACCAGCCTCGGCAAGTTACAACACTTCATGAAACACCATGTATTTGCTGTCTGGGATTTCATGAGCCTGACCAAACGCCTGCAACAGGACCTCACTTGCATGCAGTTGCCCTGGCTCCCCTCCACTGACCCGCACGCTGCCCGCCTGATTAACGAAATCGTGCTGGCGGAAGAGTCGGACGAGCACCCGACGCGGGGCTATTGCAGCCACTTCGAGCTGTACTTGGACGCAATGACGGAAGTGGGCGCCAGCACGGTCGCAATCACTCGCTTTATCGACCTGCAAAGCCAGGGAGTGGAGGTAAGCGCAGCCTTGCAGATGATCGATGCGCCCCAGGGCGTAGTCCGCTTCGTCGACAGCACCTTACAAATTGCCCTGAGCGCTCCGACCCACTGTGTGGCGGCGGCGTTCCTGCATGGCCGAGAGTGTGTGATTCCGTCAATGTTCGAAAGGCTTTTGCATAGCCATGCTTTCATAGGTCGGCAGGCCCCTACGCTATGTCACTACCTCAGCCGCCATATCGAAATAGACAGCGATGATCACGAGCCCGCGGCGCAACAGTTGCTACAGCGCCTGGTCGACGCAGACCCCAGTCGCCAGCAACAGGCCGATAACGCCGCCCTGGGCGCCGTGCAGAGTCGTATTACCTTCTGGGACGACGTACTGGCCTCGATGCAAGAGGTACGTCCGTGAACGCCGCTCATTACCAATCCTTTGCCGACGACTGGGAGCGTCGCGCAACCATCCGCACACGCCCCCGGCGGATGTTGGAAGACGACGACAAACTCATCTTCCCCCTGTGCCGTCAGCCTCTGGTGCTGAGTGCAACCTTTCTCAAGCACTGCCCGCAATGGCGCGACTTCGTGCTGGTGCAAAGCTTCTATAAATTCATCAATGACGTGGTGATTTTCGAAACCGAGATCGTCGACAAAACCGCGCGCAGCATCGCTAAAAATCGCTTCTCCCTGCCCTTCCCGCTCGCCTGCCGCTACGATGCGATGACGGTCGTTGTCGACGAGGATTACCACGCGCTGGTCGCGCTGGATTTCCTGCAGCAAGCCGTGCAGATGACCGGAATCCAACCGCTCGATCTACCCGGGCAAATTGAATTGGGCCGCGCGCTGCCGGCAGCCCAGGCACAGGTACCGGCATACTTGCACGATGCCGTAGAGTTGATCGGCGTCGCCATCGCTGAGAACACCGTCACCCATGACGTCGCAGCGTTTTCCAAAGATGGCAGCGTCAAATCCTCTGTCCGCGGCCTGATGGCCGATCATCTGTTTGATGAAGGGCGGCATGCGCGGTTCTGGACACAGTTGGTGCGCCTCTACTGGCAATCGGCAAGCTCTGAAGATCGCGACCACATTGCTCAAGCCCTGCCCGTGTTCCTGACGCACTACCTGACCAACGACCTACAGAAAGACTTCGATCTGCAACTGATCGAACACTTGGCTATCAGTGCCGATACGCGCCGAGCACTGCGCGACGAAATCCAGGCGCTGGACTTTCCCATCACCCCCCAACATCCGCTGCTGGCCAATATCATGGGCCTCCTGCACCACAGCGGCGTACTGCAAACCCCCAGCGTGGCACGAGCCCTGCGCGACTACCTGCCCGTATCGAGGAGGTTGGCATGAGGCGCTTGCAGATCGAGTGGCGTGGTACCGGTAACGCTCTGGCGGCGCTCAGGCAGGAGCTGGAGCAATATGGGCATGTGGCAGGAACGGGGTCTGTGGATCTGGTTATTGAAGACGGGAGTCAGCCGCTGCCGCCCTCGCCCGCCAGTGCGCCATGGTTAAGCTTGCGCGTGGGTATCGGCCCGCTCTGCGAACACGGGCTGCCCTCATTACAGTTACGCTGCTACGACCGGGAGCGGCGCCTGCTGACGGTGCACGACGTTGCCCGGGAGCCCAGCGGTAATGGGCAGCGGTTGCGTCAGCAGGCAACGAATGCAGTGGTGGAGTGGGCTGCTTTGTTGGTCTGCGGTTTTTCAAGAGACCCCGCTTATTTCTCGGCAACGGCCGCTGCTAACGCCTGGCCTGAACAGGGCCTGCAAGAGCTGGATGCCTTGGCTTTCATGCACCGGTTCAACCACACGGCGGCCCCTGCCTTACTGCACGCGGCCCGAACGCCCATGATCGAACGGCTGCAGGCCAGCCTCAATACCTTCGCGCATCGAACAGTGCTGAACATCGCCGGTCATGCGCTGACTTATCGGCAGCTCCAGCAACAAGCCATGGCTATTCAACAACGCCTGCTTCCCTTGCTGGAGGATGCCGAGGCTCCACAAGTGGTCGGCGTATGCCTGGAGAAATCTGCCGAGTTGTACGCCAGTATTCTCGCGGTGCTTGGCTGTGGCGCCGTGTATTTGCCGCTGGTGCCTGACCACCCGGAGCAACGCCAGCACTGCATGCTGACCAGCCTCAAGGCCTGTGTGCTGCTGGAGAATGGCCAGCACCCATTGCGAGAGCGTTTCGTTTCACTTGATGTGAGCCAGGTGGCCGCGCACAGCGCCGACATGACGCAACCGCTGATGCACCGTCACCCCCGTGCCGACGAGCCGTGCGTGGCACTGTTCACCTCGGGTACGACGGGCCAGCCCAAGGGGGTACTGCTGAGCCAATACAACCTGGCGCATTTCACGGCCTGGCTCGTCAGTTGCGTGGCGTTGGATCAACACAGTCGCGTCCTGCAATTTTCGCCACTGGGCTTCGATTCTTCACTGATCGATATTTTCCCTGCATTGATCGCCGGCGCCGAGTTGATTGTGCCCAGCCCAGACCAGCGTCACGACCCTCAGCAACTGGTAGAACTGATTCGCAAGCAACGCGTCACTCATGGGTTTGTGCCACCGGCACTGCTCAGCATCCTGCCGCTGGATCAGCCGTTGGGCATGACTCATTTACTGACCGGAGGTGATTTCTGCGAGCCCTGCGTGATCGAACAACTGGCCGGTCAATGCCAGTTGCATAACCTCTATGGGCCGACCGAGGCCACTGTGTTGGCGACCCATCGGGTATTCCAACGAGGTGACAGCCATCGCAATATCGGCCTCCCCATCGCTAACAGCCAGGTGCTGATTCTCGACGAGAACCTGCAGCCCGTGGATGAACAGGTAATGGGCGACTTGTACATTGTCGGTCCCGGAGTAAGCCTGGGTTATTCGAATACACTCTCGCGGGCCGACAATCCGTTCGTGGCGCTGACACTGCCAAATGGCCAAGTGCTACAGGCTTATCGCAGCGGCGACTTGGCAAAATGGACGCAAGAGGGCATCGAACTGGGCGGCCGCAGGGATGAGCAAGTCAAGATCCGCGGGTTTCGAGTTCAGCCTCAGGATATTGAACAGTGCTTGCGCGATAGTCGCTTGTTTCGCCAAGTGGCAGTGGTGATCGATACGGCACACAGAGTCATCGGCTTTGCCGCCCAGCCGGAATCTGGCGCTACGCTGGCAAGCCTGAAGGAACATGCTCGACAGTGGTTGCCGGTGCATATGCAGCCCAGCGCTTGGAGCGAACTGGCATGCATGCCCCGTTCGAATAACGGCAAGATCGATCGCAAGGCCTTGCTGGCCATGCCAATACCCATACCCATCGGGATGGATCGCTGTCGCATACAAGACCCTTTGCAGTCACAACTGGCTGACGTGTGGGGTGAGCTGCTGGGATTACCCGCAGGCGAACTCTCGATTGATGAGAGTTTTTTCAACCTCGGTGGCCACTCCATCCTGTTGTCGACCCTGTTGCTACGCCTGCGCGAGCAGTTTGGCCGCAGCTTCTGCCTGAGCCCCTTTTTTGAGACGCCGACCATCCGCACATTGGCCGCACTCATGGATGGCAGTGCACTGCCGGATACACCATCCAACCAGATGGAACAAGATGCGACGCGAGCACTGGAGGTCGAGATGCTGCCCGAGACCCTTGCGGGAGACTCGCGCAAAGCCATCGTCACCGGCGCGAACAGCTTTGTCGGGGTTCATATTGTCCAGGCACTGCTGACTGGCGGGGCGCAGGACGTGGCGTGCCTGGTGCGCGAGTTGCCCGGCCATTCGGCAGCGACAAGGTTCGCCCAGGCATTGCGTGAATACCGCTTGGAACATCTGGACCTGAGCCGAGTACAGGTATACGCCGCCGATATTCGTAAACCTCGCCTGGGCTTGGCCGACGACGTGTACGAGCACCTCGCCCGTCATTACGGCGTGGTGGTGCATAACGCCGCGCAGGTCAATCATGTGATGGATTACGCCTCACTCGCCAAGGACAACGTCGAGCCGGTGCTGGAATGCCTGCGCCTTTGCGAGACCCATTGCAAGAAGGTCCTCAATTTCATCTCGACGCTGTCAGCCTGCAGCAGCGTGGACGTCGACGGGTCCGTGCTTGAAGCGCCTGCCCGACGCGCACTGCCGCTCTATGTGAAAAATGGCTACAACCTCTCCAAGTGGGTAGCCGAGCGGCTATTAGGACGGGCAGTCGAGCAAGGGGCCTGGGTCAATATTCATCGGCCGGGAAATATCAGCTTCAACAGCCAGAACGGCGTTTGCCAGCCACAGAAAAACCGCTTGATGTTGATGCTCAAGGGGTCTCTGCAATTAGGGATGGTCCCGCGACTGGACGTCAATTTCGATCTGATGCCGGTGGACTTCCTGGCGCGTTTCATCGCCTACCACAGCGTGCGCTTTGACCCTGGGCGAAACGTGTTCAACCTGCACAACCCACTGCCCTTGAGTTGGGACCAGTATCTCGACGCCTTCAGCGAGGCTGGGCACGCTTTTGACCGAGTAAGCATTGAACACTGGCAACGGGCGCTGCGCAAAGTGAGCCGCAATAACGCGTTGTTCGGAGTGCTGGGCTTTTACCTGGACGGACTGGGCGAGGACATCGGTGACACATCGATGATCCGTTACGACAATGCCCGGTGGGGCGTGGAAAAAATGGGCATGTGCTATCCACCCAAGAGCCAGGCGCTGTTACGCAAAGGCTGCGACTATCTGAGCGCTATCAGTTTCCTCTGAATAGCATCCTGGACGTGAGACCAAGCGATCGGAGCGAGAGGCCTCGCTCCGATGCGGTCAGGATCAGATCTTGAAGCTATCGACCAATTGCTTCAGTCGGCTGGCCTGCTGGGACAGCGCATCGCAGTCCTTGAGCGTCTCGTTGAGGTTGGCCACACCCTGCTGGTTCAGCAAGTTGATCTGGTTGATATCGACGTTGAGGGTTTCAACCACGGCGGTCTGCTCTTCAGTGGCGGCCGCGACGGATTGGTTCATGCCATCGATCTCAACGATACGTTGCGTCACGCTGACCAGACGCTCACCTGCCTGGTTGGCGACTTCGACGCTTTCTTCGCTGGAAGCCTGGCTGGCGTTCATGGTGGTCACGGCTTCGCGCGAACCCACTTGCAGCGAAGTGATCATCTTGTGGATTTCTTCTGCCGACTCCTGGGTACGGTGCGCCAAATTGCGCACTTCATCCGCCACGACGGCAAAACCACGCCCTGCTTCGCCAGCACGGGCCGCTTCGATCGCCGCGTTTAGGGCGAGCAAGTTGGTTTGCTGGGAAATGCCTTTGATCACATCCAGGATGTGTCCGATGTTATCGGTACTGGCATTAAGGGTTTCGATCTGAGTGCAGGACAGGCTGATCTTTTGCGAAAGCTCCGACATCGCCTGAATGGTTTGCTCCACCACTTTACGACCATCGTCAGCTTGTTCGCTGGCACCACTGGCATGCTGGGACGCGTCAGCAGCGTTGCGCGCGATTTCCTGGGTGGCGGCCCCTAGCTCGTTGATGGCTGCGGCCACGCTGTTGGTACGCGCGCTCTGTTCGTCAGAACCGATGATCGACGCATTGGATGAAGCCATCACACGCTGGGACAAATCGTGCACCTGGCGCGTTGCCGAAGACACCTCGGAAATCGACGCGTGAATTCGCTCGACGAACTGGTTGAATGCGCTGCCGACCTCGCCGAACTCGTCTTTGCTGGTCACGTCGAGACGTCGGGTCAAATCACCTTCGCCTTGGGCAATGTCCTGCATGGCCACGCCCATGGTGGTCAACGGGCGCAACAGTACTTGAATCAACAGGCTCAGGAGCACCGCAATAGCCACAACGGCAATCAACATCGCAATCAAGGCCGAAGTACGGAATTTGCCCAGCGGGGCATAGGCTTTTTCTTTGTCGATCGAAAGGCCGATGTACCAGTCAGCGCCAGGCAAGCCGCTGATAGGCGTGAAGGAAAGGATGCGATCCTGACCGTTGAGGACAACGTCCTGATTGAGCTTCTCAATGCGCACGTTGGTGCCGGGATAGATGTCCTTGAGATTCTTCATCACTTGGTCCTGGTCCGGACTGACGATGACCTGGCCATCACCGCTGACCAGGAACGCATGGCCGATACCACCGAAGTCTACCGAGTTGATGATCTTCACCAGTGTCTGCAGGCTCAGGTCACCACCGACAACACCCAACAACTCGCCATTCTTTTTCACCGGCATGGCAATTGTCACGATCTGACCGCCCACAGCCGCCATATAAGGCGGAGTAAGCATGGTTTTGTCCGCCACTACTGCTTGCTTGTACCAAGGGCGCTGACGGGGGTCGTAGTCGTCAGGCATCTTCGCGTCAGGGCGCTGTGTGAATACCCCATTGGTTTGACCTACATAGGTGAACTGGAAATTGGTGGTGAATGCTGGCTGATCGACCAAACCTGGGAGGTCGGCGGCGCTGCCCTGGTGGGCAACGTTCTGCGCCAGGTTCTCGAGGACCAGGATGCGACCACTGAGCCAGTTCTGCACACTGCTGGCGGTGAGCTCGCCGGATTGCTGGATGGACGACGTAAGGTTTTGCCTGATGGTGCTGCGCTGCAGGTAGTCGTTGTAGAGGGTAAATAACGCGAAGGCTAAAACCACGACGCCTGACGCGGCCAACAGAATTTTATGACTGAACTTGAGATTCATTTCATCGACTTCTTTTGCCAAAGGGGGGTGAGCGTGCCGAGTGGAACATTCCATGTATCGGGATAGGCGGACTCTGCGGTCGCTCTATTTCGGTGCACGCATGGCTCGTCAGGCTTTCGGCCAAACTTCGACAAATCTTAGGAATTTGTGAGAAGCATCTTCTTTTAACGTAGGAAACCGACAGGCGGTAGCCGTAAGGCAGATTTGCTGCGGTGGGCCGCCCTAAACGACAAAACCCCTGTCTGCGTTAGCAGACAGGGGTTTCGGAATTCAATCTTGACGATGACCTACTCTCACATGGGGAAACCCCACACTACCATCGGCGATGCATCGTTTCACTGCTGAGTTCGGGATGGGATCAGGTGGTTCCAATGCTCTATGGTCGTCAAGAAATTCTGTGTACCAGACCGTTGCGTTGGCAACGTGCCGGTGAAATTCATGAGCTTCTACATAAACAAAACCCCTGTCTGCGTTAGCAGACAGGGGTTTTGGAATTTAATCTTGACGATGACCTACTCTCACATGGGGAAACCCCACACTACCATCGGCGATGCATCGTTTCACTGCTGAGTTCGGGATGGGATCAGGTGGTTCCAATGCTCTATGGTCGTCAAGAA